>JBIIMR010000011.1:0-13357 GCA_044337895.1 Alphaproteobacteria bacterium | reverse complement strand
AAAGATTATTCAAGTATTATACAAGATTTAAAAGATTTATCCCCAGATAATTTAACCCCTAAAGAAGCTTTAAATTATTTATATCATTTATCTTCTAAAATCAAATCCATAACATAAGGAATTTTATATTGAATGCATTTTAATTTTAAAAATATATTTAAGTTTGGATTTTTTACCTTAATTAGCAGAATCTTAGGATTACTTCGCGATTCACTTTTAGCATATTATTTAGGTGCTTCAAAGTATTCGGATGCTTTATTTGTTGCATTTAAGATTCCAAATATATTTCGTTCTTTATTTGCAGAAGGAACACTTCAATCTGTTTTTGTTCCTTTATTTTCAAATACTTTAAAAAATGATAAAAATTCAATCGGCTTGTTTTCTTCTCAAATTTTTACTATTTTATTTTTTACAGTGTTAGCTTTTATTTCAGTAGCAGAAATTTATATGGAACATATTATAGGTTTTATTTCCCCAGGGTTTAAATCTTCTTCTAAAGATGTTTTTAATATTGCAGTATTTTTATCAAGAATAAGTATTCCCTACTTGCTTTTTATAGCATTAGCAACATATTATAGCAGTATTTTAAATAGTTTAAATAAATTTTCCTTAACCGCACTCTTACCTGTAATTTATAATCTTAGTATGATTATTGGACTATATTTTTTTAATATAGAAGCAGATTATTCTAAATCAGTAATCGCAGCATCTTCAAACACTATAGGAGGCTTTATACAATTAGTATTTGTGTATATTGCTTGCAGAAATTTAGGTTATAATTTTTCATTTACTTTTAATTTTAATTTGCACAAATCCTCTAAATTATTTTTTAAAAGGGTAATTCCTGTTATTTTCGGTTCAGGAGTTTATCAGGTCAGTATTCTTTTTAATACAATTATTGCATCACTTTTTCCAGTAGGAACAATTACCTATCTATTTTATGCAGAAAGGTTAACCCAACTTCCAATAGGTGTAATAGGGGTAGCATTAGCAACTGTTATTTTACCTTCTTTAAGTAATTTTAAAGGAAGTGATACAGCTTACAGCTCACTTAAGAATAAAGGTATTTTATATGCTATAGGATTAAGCTTACCTTCAACCATAGGCTTAATTTTATTAGCAGAAAATATTGTAAAAGTGCTATTTTTAAGGGGTAGTTTTCATTTAGCAGATGTAATAAACACAAAAAATACCTTAATAATTTATGTTATATCCCTTCCGGTTGCAATTGTAATTAAAGTTTTACTTCCCATATTTTACTCTAAAGGAAACACAAAAATACCATTTTTGTTTACTTTAATTAGTTTATTTTTTAATCTAATTTTAGTATATGTATTATCTAAAAAAATAGGATATTTTTCCATCCCACTTGCAACAACAATTAGCACTTATTTGAATTTTATGTTATTGCTTAGCTATCTATTAATAAAAAAACTTCTACAATTAGATCTTTATTTTTTTAAAGAGTTTATAAAAACAATTTTTATAAATATTATTTTAGTTATTGTTTTGTATGAATGTTTGTCTTTTCCCTTAATATCAAATATAGCATCAAGCACTACCATCTTATTTATTATAATTTTTATTTTTATTTTATTTTGGTTGATTTTACTAAAAATAACTAGTAGCATGATTTATAAAGAAATATATACATCTTTCAGTAAAAAAGTATCAAAGAAATAAAGAAGATATAAACTTAATGATATTAGATTCACAAATTTCTAAACCTATAATTTTTTCAGGGATTCAACCAAGTGGAATTTTACACTTAGGTAATTACCTAGGAGCAATTAAAAACTGGATTTTTTTACAAAATTCAAATAATTACAATTGCTTTTTTTCCATAGCAGATCTCCACTCACTCACAACCTTAGAAAATACTTCAATTAAAGAAAATTCCTATATAGTTTTAGCATTATTAATAAGTGCTGGCTTATCAGAAGAAAAATCTAATATTTTTCTCCAAAGTTCAGTTCAAGCACATTCAGAACTTAACTGGATTTTAAGTTGTTTTACCCAAATAGGGTGGCTAAACAGAATGACACAATATAAAGATAAATCACAAAAAGATAAAGATAAATCCAATAGTGGACTTTATTTTTACCCAATTTTACAAGCATCAGATATTTTATTATATAATACAGATATAGTTCCAGTAGGGCAAGATCAAGTTCAACATATTGAATTAACAAGGGATATTGCCTCTAAGTTCAATAGCATTTATGGTAATATTTTTAAGTTACCATCCCCACAAGTTATATCAGATTCTAAAATTATGTCTTTAAAAGATTCTAATAAAAAAATGAGCAAATCAGACTTATCAAATGATTCTAAAATACTTTTAACAGACAGTAATGATTTAATTTTTAATAAAATTAAAAAAGCAAAAACAGGTAGTTTTTTACCTAAAAATTTAGAAGAGTTAAAAGAAAATAATGATTTAATGAACTTAGTTAATATATACACATTAATCAGCAATTGTAACAAACAAGAAGTATATGATATTTTTTTAACCAATAATTTTTCTACAATAAAAACCATCTTAGCAGATATTATTATTACAGAGATAGAACCAATAAGAAAAAAATACACAGAATTAATTCATATAGAAAATAGACAAAAATTAGAAAATATACTAAAATATAAAATTAATGATATAAAAACACTATCAAATAACAAACTAAATCAAGTTAAACAGGTTATAGGTTTTTAATAATTGGAGGAGAAATTTTACACATGTTTATTCAAATAGAAGAAACACCAAATCCCAAATCTTTAAAGTTTTTACCAGGTGTTGAAGTTCTTACTGATTCTACATCTCTACATTTAACTAAAAAAGATGAAAACAAATCAAACTTAGCTAAAAAATTATTTTCTATAGATGAAGTAGAAAGTATTTTATTAGGAAAAGATTTCATATCCATTAGTTTAAAAGATAAAGATGATTGGAATTATATTAAGCCTAAAGTTTTAGCATATATAATGGATTTTTTTGAAACAAAAAGTCCCATTTTAAATGAAGTAGATGCACAAGAAGATAAAGCAGAAGCAGAAGAAGATAGTGAAATCGTATCTTTAATCAAGGAATTACTTGAAGAAAGAGTAAGACCAGCAGTTGCAATGGACGGCGGAGATATTATTTACCACTCTTTTATTGATGGGGTTGTATTTGTTAAGTTGCAAGGATCATGCTCTGGCTGCCCATCTTCTTTAATTACTTTAAAACAAGGCATTGAAAATATGCTAAAATATTATATTCCAGAAGTTAAAGAGGTACAAAGTATTGATTAATCATATCAACACTAATCTTCCAAGTATAAAATATTTATTTTCTATAATAAAAAAGATTAACAAGATATATTTTTTATTAGCTTTTATCCTTACATTTTTTATTATTTTATATGGTTATAGTGTGCATCCCATATCAAATAAATTAATTTTTAACAACCTTTTTTCTAGTGATACTTTTAATAAGGTGGGATGTTTTAAGCTTGCAGAAGATAAAAAAGAGTTGATATTAGATTTAGATAATTTTTTTAAAAACAATAATACAGACAAAAATATGGAGTTTTTTCCAGAAGTATACTTTGTAAACATGCCAAAAAAATTTGTTAAGTTTTTAACTCCAGAAGATGTTCTGATTCGTAAAAGAGTTTTTATTAGTATTTTATTGCCAATTTTAATCGCAGAGCAAAATATAATATTAAAAGAAAGAGAAGAGATTTTAGAAATTATTAATAAAATCAATAAAGAACCCTTAAATGATAAAGATATTTCTATTATCAAGTCATATTCATTAAAATATAAAGTTAATCTTTTAGGAGATAACATATGGAGCTATGTTTTAGCATTAGATGAATTATTAGTTAGAGTTAATATTATACCACATTCTTTAGCTCTTGCTGTTGCAATTAAAGAAACAGGCTGGGGTATATCTAGATTTTTACATGAAGGAAATTCAATTTTTTCTGAATGGAGTTGGAATGAAAATCTAGGGATTATACCACTAAACAGAAATGTAGGGGCAACCCATGCTGTTAAAAAATATCCTAATTTACAAAAATCAGTTCATTCATTTTTTTTAAATTTGAATTCGCATTCCGCATACGAAGACTTTAGACGAAAAAGAAACTTTTATGCTATAAAAAATCAACCTTCAAATTCCATTTATTTATCCAATGAATTGCTAAATTATTCAACAGAAAGAGAAAGCTATATAGCAGAATTAAAGCAAATTATTTTAAATAATAAGTTAGAAGAGTATGATAAATATAAAGGATTTTTAAAACAGTTTAGCCCTATTTGTTTTAAGGTAGTTTAAGTATTTTATGTATTATTTAATCTTTAGTAATAACAGTTCAAATATATTTTTTAGCATTTATCAAGATAAAAAACTGCTTTTAACAAATATATATTTACAAACAAAAAACACAAGCGAAGATGTTTTTAAAATTATTGAAGATATGTTCAATAGTTTAAATTTACATTTTAATATTATTTCGTTTATCGGATTAACAAATGGTCCTAGTAGTTTTACAAATTCTAGAGTATTAGTTGCATTAGCAAATGCTATATCTTTAAGCTTAAATATTCCAACCATAAGTTTTTCTAATTTTTATTTTTACCTCCAAATAGTTTTATATAATAAAATTGAATTTGAAAATTTAGCAATAACAATTGATTCAAAAAGAAAAAATGGTGTATATTTATGTTTGTTTAATAACTCTAATTTAGAAAATAAAGAAGGATTTTTTTGTGATATAGCTGAGCTAACAAAAATCAACAACAATACAAAAAATATTATTTTTTATGGAGATAAACCAAATATCTCTTTAGATGAATCTTTTTATCATAAATTTAATTATATTGATAATATAGAGCAAGATAATGGTGTTTTAGCAAGTTTATGTCTAAAAGAGTATCACATTTTGCTATCTAAAAATCAACACAAACAAGCTTTATTTAGTAATGTTTATTATATATAGTTTAAACAATTAATAGTCAAAAGGATGTAATTTATGGAACAATTGAAAAATAATAAAAAATACCATATCAAAACTTGGGGTTGTCAAATGAATGTATATGATAGCCAAAGAATAGGTGAAATTTTATTATCCCTTGGTTATCAAGAAACAGAAGATTTAACAGAAAGCGATATAGTAATTCTCAATACTTGCCATATTAGAGAAAAAGCAACAGAAAAAGTGTATTCAGAAATAGGTAGATTATCTAAACTTAAAGAAAGAAGGCAAGAAATAGGAAGTAATTTAATTATTGCAGTTTCAGGTTGTGTAGCACAAGCAGAGGGGGAGGAAATTCAAAAAAGATCAAAATTTGTAGATATAGTTTTTGGTCCTCAAACTTGGCATAAACTAAAAGAAATGATAGATGCTGTCAATTCCAATAATAAATATTGCAATACAAGCTTTCCCGTAGAAGAAAAATTCGATCAATTACCAGAGATATTAGATAAAAATAGGGTTAAAAGTAGTAGTAGTTTTGTTGTTGTTCAAGAAGGCTGTGATAAATTTTGCACTTACTGTGTTGTTCCATTTACAAGGGGAGCAGAGTATTCTCGTCCAACTTTTCAAATTTTAAGTGAAGTAAAAAACTTAGTTAATGCGGGAGCAAAAGAAATTACTTTATTAGGGCAAAATGTTAGTTCCTATAATGGAGAGCATTTTGCAGGAAAAACATGGACCTTAGGCAGATTGATTAAAGAAATAGCAGAAATAGAAGGGCTAGAAAGAATCCGCTACACAACATCATATCCAACAGAAATAGACGATGAATTAATTTCCGCCCATAAAAATATAGATAAACTAATCCCATTTTTACATTTACCAATTCAATCAGGATCAAATAAAATCTTAAAACTTATGAATAGAAAACATACAAATAAAGATTATCTTAATATCATAGAAAAAATTAAATCATCCAATCCCAAAATGGCTTTTTCTTCAGATTTTATTGTGGGCTTTCCAGAAGAAGATGATAATGATTTTAAAGATACTTTATCTATAATTAATCAAGTTGGTTTTATTCAAAGTTATGCTTTTATTTATAGTAAAAGACCAGGCACAAGAGCATTTACCTATGAAGATACCAGTTTAACTACAGATATTTTAAAAGAAAGATTAAAAATACTACAAGAGGTATTAACATTAAATCAATATAATTTTAATAAAAATACAGTTGGCAGTGAATTTAAAGTTTTATTAGATAGAGAGGGTAGAAAAGAAAATCAAATAGTAGGAAAAAGCCCATATATGCAAACAGTTCATATTAATAATTTAAGCAAAGATTATTTAGGTAAAATTGTTAATGTAAAAATTTTAGAAAGTCTACCATATAGCTTAAGAGGAGAATTAATATAAATTACATATGATGAATTTAAAATTAATAAAAGTTAATACAATATATAAATCTTTTAGTAAACAAATAATCAAAAATATTTTTATTGATGATTGTATGCAAAAAATTTTATCAATAGTTTTTGAAAAAGATGCTTTTACTTTTTTTAAAAATATATTTAAAGATAAATCACTGCAAATTGATATTACAATCACAAACAATAAATATATTACTTTATTGAATAAAAAATGGATGAATAAAAACACCCCAACAGATGTTCTAAGTTTTCCATTGCATCAATTTCATAATAATCAAATCAATGAATTCAATGAATTATTTTTGGGGGATATAATTATTTCATATGAGTATTTAATTAACTATTGTAATTTTAATAAAACAAACAAGCATAAGCATTTTTTAAGATTATTATCCCATGGTTTTTTACATTTATTAGGGTTTGATCATAATAATCAAGATGATGCAAAAAAAATGTTTAATTTGGAAAATATTATTTTAGAACCTTTAATTAATGGTTCAGGCTTAACTATTAATTTTTTTCAATCACAAATAAAGGAGTATTAATAAAGTGAATAAAGTAAATAATGAAGAAAATGAAGATTATGATTTTCAAGAGGAGGAAAGTTTATTAAAAAAACTTAAAAGTTATTTAGGTTTTTCATCAGATCATTCTATTTATCATAAGTTATTAGAAATTATTCAAGACTACAACCATACTAACAAAAATAACATTAAAAACGAAGATATTCAAGAATTACATTTACTAAAAAATGTTTTACTGTTAAGGAATAAAAAAGCAAAAGATATAATGATTCCAAGAGCAAATATAGTTGCAATTAATATTAGCTCCACTTTAAAAGAAATAATAGAAATTTTAAAAATAAATGGTTTATCAAGGATTCCAGTTTATAAAGATAATCTAGATGAAATTGTAGGCTTTATACATGCTAAAGATTTAATAAACAATAGTCTAACAAATACAAATAATTTTAGTGTAGAAAAATTATTAAGACAAGTTATTTTTATTTCACCATTTATGTATGCTATAGATATTTTATACGAATTAAAAAGTAAAATTTGCCATATGGCAATGGTTGTAGACGAATTTGGTGGTATATGTGGTATTATAACAATGGAAGATATTTTTGAAGAAATCGTAGGAGATATCACAGATGAATACGATATAATCTCTGCTTCTCAACAAGTTAATATATTAAACAATAACTCCCTTGAGTGCGATGCTAAAATAGATTTGAATGTATTAGAGGCAACCATTGGTAATTTTTTAACACCAAAAGAAAGAAAAGAAAACAATACTTTAGCGGGTCTTATTATTTCTTTATTAGGAAGAATTCCTTCTAAAGCTGAAATAATTAAACATAGTTCAGGAGTGGAATTTGAAATAATATCATCTGATTCTATAAAAATAAATAAAATTATAGTTCATCATAAGGTAACAAAATAAACATCTATTGCATTTATTTTTATTTTATGTTAATACAATATTGTTAAAAGCAAAACCATAACAAAATTATTTTAAAGGATTTTAGCATTGAAATCAAAACCACATTTACCTAGAGTTTCACAAGATATAGATTTATATGCAGGTTGTCAACTTAGAAAAAGAAGAAAAGAACTTAATTTAACCCAAAAAGAGATAGCAAATTTTTTAGGTATTACTTTTCAGCAAGTTCAAAAATATGAAAACGGTTCTAATAGAATATGTGCTTCTAGACTTTACACTTTGTGTAATCTTTTAAATGTAGGACCTTCATATTTTTTTAAAAATTTTACATACACTTCTTCTTATAAAGAAGAAGAGAGTTTTTTATCAGATGTAAATGCAGCAGATGGAAGTAACTTAATGGATTTTATATCTTTATACAAACAGATTACTAATCCTATCCATAAAAAAATTATCATAGATATTCTCAAAAGTTTTATAGATAAATCACCAAAAATTACAAATAATCCCATCAAAAATATTAATATGGAGTAACATTAAATGTCAATCAAAGAACAACAAAGCTTTAATTATTTTTTTACCTCAGAATCTGTTTCAGAAGGGCATCCAGACAAAATAGCAGATAGAATTTCCGACGGTGTTTTAGATCATTTTTTATCCGCAGATAATGAAGCAAGGGTTGCAGTAGAAACACTTGTTACCACAAATAAAGTAATAATAGCAGGAGAAATTAAGCCCACAAAAGATGTAGAATCTTTTAACAATGCAAACAACAAAGATGTTATTAATATTTTAATTAAAGATATTATCAAGGATATAGGCTATGATCAAGATGGTTTTAGCTACAAAAATGTTTCAATAGAAAACTATTTACACAGTCAATCACAAGATATTGCAATGGGTGTAGATGCAACAAGTGATAAAGAAGAAGGAGCAGGTGATCAAGGTATTATGTTTGGTTTTGCCTGCGATGAAACAATAGACTATATGCCAACTGCTATTTATTATTCCCATAAAATTTTAGAAACTTTAAGTGAAAAAAGAAAAAGCAATGAATTTTCCTTTTTAGAACCAGATGCTAAAAGTCAAATCACAGTAGAGTATAGAAATAACAAACCTGTTTCAATTGATACAGTGGTAGTTTCACATCAACATAAGCAAGATGCCTCCTATGATCTAATATCTTCTTCTATAAAATCAGTTTTAACAGATGTTTTACCTCCAAATTTATATAATGCAGAAAAAGCTAAACATTATATTAATCCAACAGGCAGATTTGTAATAGGAGGTCCAGACGGAGATACAGGATTAACAGGTAGAAAAATAATTGTAGACACCTACGGCGGTATGGCACCCCATGGAGGAGGAGCATTTTCAGGAAAAGATCCCACAAAAGTAGATAGATCTGCAGCATACATAGCAAGACACATTGCTAAAAATATTGTAGCAAGTGGAATATCCTCAATGTGCACTATCCAATTATCCTATGCAATAGGTATATCAAAGCCAACATCCATATATATTAATACCCATAATACAGAAAAAGTAGATACAACAAAGTTACCACAATTAATTCAAGAAATTATAGATTTAAGTCCTAAAGGAATTAGAACCTATTTAAAATTAAATAATCCAATATATAGCAAAACATCAAGCTACGGACATTTTGGTAGAAAAGCAAACGGATTATATTTCCCATGGGAAGATCTTGGTTTATCTGTAAAGTTAAAATCATATTATAATTTATAGTATGCAAAAAGAGCTAAATTACAGGATTCATGGCAGAACATCCTCCCATTTGAGTAAAAAAAATAAAGATCTACTAGAAAATAATTTAAAAAGTTACTTGTTTGATATTCCTATTCTATCTTCTCTTAATTTTTCTAAAGTAATTTTAGAAATAGGTTTTGGGTCAGGAGAACATATATATCATTTAGCAAAAGAAAATCCTAATTTTTTATATATAGGATCAGAGGTATATCTTAATGGTATAGCTGCATTGTTAGATAAGTTGTCAAATAATCATCTAAGTAATTTATTAATTTATCCTAAAGATGTAAGATTATTACTAGATGATCTCATATTAAATAAAATAGATTTTTTATCCGAGGTATATATATATTACCCAGATCCTTGGCCAAAATCTAAACATAATAAAAGAAGAATTATCAACAATACAACAATTCCACAAATTTTCAATTTAATGTCTAGCAATTCCAATTTATATATAGCAACTGATTCTCAAGATTATAAAAATCATATTTTACAGCTTTTTAATAGTTTAAATTTATTTGAGTGGATAATTCAAGATATCTCAGAAATTCACACACCACCACCCAATCATTACCCTACAAAGTATGAATTAAAAGCTTTAAAAAATAATTTAAAACCATATTATTTTACTTTTAGTAAAAATATTATAAAAAGTATTGCAAAATAACTTAAAATAACTTAAAATAAAATCAAGTTTAGAATTTAATGTTATTTAAAAGGCATGTATTTGTTTTACATGCCTTTTTTTATGATTAATTCATTTTTGTGGAAATAAAAAATAAGTAGTTAAGTTAGTAAAAGTTTAATATGTTAAGTGAAGAAGTAAAAACCCAAATTGCTAATATTGTATTAGAAAAATCTTATAATTTATTAGAAATAAATTTAAACAAGGATATTCTGCAGATTGTAATATCAAAGTTAGATGATTCCCATATTAATATTAAAGATTGTGTTATAGTTCACAAAGCTTTAAGGTTGTTTTTAGAAGAAAAAAATCTTGATTCTTTGTATAGTATTGAAGTTTCATCAAAAGGAATTGATTAAAGGTATATCAATATAAAAATATATAGTTGAAATTATTGTTAAGGAGATAATCTATTATGGTATCTGATGATTATAAAGAAGATATAGAATTAAAAGCAAGACCCGAGTTATTAGAAACTATTGATAGGGTTGCAAAAGATAAAAACATAACTTTTTTAGAGGTTATAACTTCTATGGAGCAAGCGTTAAATAAAATAGCTTCAAATCATTATGGCTTAAATTATGATATTAGAACAAGAATACATAAATCCAATGGGGCAATTATTTTAGAAAGATATCGTTTAGTTGTAGAAGAATTAGAAAACAAATACATTCAAATTTTATTAGAAGATGCTGTAAAAATCAATCCAGATATTAAAGTAGGAGAATATATTATAGATATCCTACCTAGCATAGATTTTAATAGAATGTCTGCTTGGAGTTCAAGGGAAATTATTAGTCAAGGAATTAAAAGGGCAGAAAAAGAAAGAGAATACGAGTTATATAAAAGTAAAGAGGGTGAAATTATCAATGGGATCGTTAAAAGAAAAGAACCTTTTAATACTATTATTGATTTAATGAATGCTGAAGGTTTTATTAAAAAAAATCATTCTATTCCTAGAGAAAATTTAGAAGTTGGAACAAAAATTAGAGCATTACTTTTAGAGGTAAAAAAAGATTTAAGAGGTCCTCAAATTTTTCTATCAAGAGCAAGTAACGATTTTGTAGCTAAACTTTTTAGTCAAGAAATACCAGAAGTTTACGATGGGATTATTGAAATCAAAGCAATTTCAAGAGATCCAGGTTCAAGATGTAAGGTTGCATTAAAATCTTCTGATTCAAGTATAGATGCAGTTGTTAGTTGTATTGGGTTTAAAGGTTCAAGAATTCAAGGTATTATTAGGGAGTTAAGAGGTGAAAAAATAGATCTCATAGAATATTCAGAAAACATTGGTGAATTTGTTAGTAATGCTTTTTATCCTGCCGAAGTTTCAAGGGTTGTAGTAGATGAAGATAGAAATCATTTAGATGTAGTTATTAATGCAGAGAATTTAAGTGCTGTGATTGGTAGGGGAGGTCAAAACATTAAATTGATTTCCCAACTTATAAAGTGGAAAATAGATGTTGTTACATACGAAGATTATCAAACTAAATTAAAGGCTAAAAATAAAGAAAATATGGATTATTTCATGAAAGCATTGGATGTAGATGAAGAAATTGCTACTTTATTAGCATTGGATTTTAATAATGTTTCGGAAATTATAGCATCAAATAATGATGAATTTATCAAAAAAGGATTTGATGAAGATTTAATTAATGAATTAAAACAAAGATCTTCAACCTACAGAAAAGAAGAAGAGAAAAATTTAAAAGAAAAATTATTAGCATTTAAAGTATCAGATGAATTATTTAATTTTAATAAATTTTTAAATTTAGATCTTTTATTATTTTTAGCAGAAAATCATAATATTAAAACAATACAAGATTTAGCAGATCTTTCAACAGATGAGCTTTTAGAATATATTCCAAGAAATAAATTTGATATATCTTTAGAGCAAATTGAAGAAATAATTATTAAAGCAAGGGAAGTTGTATATAGTTTTTAGTTGTGTAAAAATTTTATATACAAAAGGAGACATTACATACAATGAGCGAAGATAAAACTAACAATGTAGAAATTAAAAAAACTTTAACATTAAAATCAAAAACATTAAGCAATCCATCATCATCAAAAGATAATTCTTTATTATCTGGTGGTTATGCTAATAAAAAAAAGATATTTTCTAATAAAAAATTAGAAGTAGAAATAATTCCATCAAGAAAACCAAAAATAGAGACTCAAACTAATAATTTTTTAGAGTCTAAACAAAATACAGATCTTAGAAGTCAATCTAAATCAATAAATAATAATTTTAAAGATAGTTCTAATTTTATCAATCAAAATAAGCTTACCACAGATGAAATAGAATTTAGAAGAAAGGTATTAGAAGATAGTGTAAAACAAGGATCCATAGATTCTTTTTCTACTAAAGAAACCCAATCTTTTAACCCAATATTAAGAGATAAACATTCAATACAAGAAGATAATAATCAATCCCAAATTTTAAAACAAGACACTTTAGATATCCCTAAAGAAACACAAATATCTAGCAGTCAAGCTATTCCACAAGCAACATCTACTCCTAAAAACGAATCCAAAATACAAGAAACACAACAACATTCACAAAAATATAACACTAAAGACATAAAAAAAGATTATCTTTCTATTAAAAACATTAACGAAGTTACTTTTAAACCAATTATTAGAAAATCATATTTAGATGAAATAGAAGATGTATCAAGTAATAACAATATTAAATCCACTGCCAATACTAAAAAAGCAGATTTTTCTTCTAATAATAAAATAATTGAAGAACCAGAAGTTTTAATAGAAGATGATGATGTTTTAGTTCTAAAAAAGAAAAATATTTTTGCAGAAAAAAAGAGGCAATCCCAAGAGTTAAAAAAATATAAAAATTATTCTTTAGAAAGTGATGCATTATTTGAAAATCCAGATGAAGTTAAAGAAGAAGATTTAGAGGTAGAAGAAAATAAAATCTTTTTTAGAAAAAAAAGAAAAAATAAATTCAATAGATATAAAAAAGATAAAATTTATAAAACTGTTAAAATTAATTCCGTTTTAACAGCAAAAGATATTGCAGTTTTAATTTCAGAAAAGCTTTC
>JBIIMR010000099.1:0-4031 GCA_044337895.1 Alphaproteobacteria bacterium | reverse complement strand
TGCAATACGATTAAAGGTATTTGGGTGGGTAGAAAATAACGAATCACTTTGGGAATTCATTGCATAATTAATAATAAATAAATGGGCGGTTGCTTGGTTTTGCTCTTGTTTTTTTTGGGTGAAGCTTTTTGAATAATCATTTAATTTTGAAAGTGCTGAAGCTAAATAAAGTGGGTTTTTACAAATTTGTCCGCCTAATTTATCTGCTGCATATTCTCTTTGCCTTGAAACTGCCATTTGTAATATCATTGCAATAAGTGGTGCTACTACCATCATTATAATTGCAAGTATAGGACTTCCTCCGCCTTCCCTTTCATCTGATCCCCTTGAACCGAAAAGATTAGCAAACATAAAAATATTGCCTAGCATTGAAATGCTACCTGCTATTATTCCTGCTATTGTGGAGATTAAAATATCACTGTTTTTAATGTGGGCGAGTTCGTGGGCGATTACACCTTTTAATTCGTTTTTATTTAATAAATCTAGCAATCCTTGTGTAACTGCTACCACTGAATTTTTTGTGTTTCTTCCTGTTGCAAAAGCATTTGGAGTGCTTTCTTGTAAAATATAGAGTTTTGGCATTGGTAAATTAGCATTTACAATTAATTCTTCTACGATATTATAGAAAAGTGGATAATCTGCTTTAGAGGCTTCCTTAGCATTATGCATTTTTAAAACTAAACTACTTGAGTTATAGTAGGCAAAAAAGTTCATTGCTGCTGTAATTAATAAAGCAATTAAAGCTCCTTTTTGACCACCTAAACTAAAACCTATAAAAATAAATAAAGATGTTAAAATACCTAATAAAAAAAATGTTTTAATGTAATTCATTTTTGACCCTTCTTTAGTTTTGATAAAAAATAATTTATTGTTTAATAATTGATTTTTTAATTATTTGTTTATTATACACTAATTTTAAATTTTTATGGTAATTTGTAGTTTTATTTGTAAAATAAAATTCTATCAAATTCATCTTTTGTAAATGTTGAAACTGAGAGTCTTGGTTGGCGGATAAAACTTGTGTTTTTTAATAATTCATCTTGTTTTAAAATGCTTAAAGGTATTTTTTGAGGAAATTTTTCTATAAACAATAAGTCTACAAGTCCGTATTTTAAATCACTATCTTGAAAATAATACTCTTTATGCACAGAGGTTAGCCCTACCACGGCTCTTTCTTTTGAAGTGTGATAAAATAAAACTAAATCGTTTAATTTCATTTTTTTTAAATTGTTAATTGCTTGTGGATTTTTAACCCCTGTCCAATTACTAATTTTGAGATTTTGTTGATCTTCTATGGAAAAATCTTCTACCTCTGTTTTTACTAAAAAATACTGCATAATAATCTTAATACTCTGATTTTTTATAAATTATTGATTACTAATTTATAATGTAAAATTTCTTTATTTTCAAATAATTCACCTTTTGAGTAGGGATCTTGATTTAAAAAAGATTCAACTTCTGCTTTAGTTGTTAAATCTACAATTAATATACTACCTGCCATAGATTGAGAATCTTCTGTAAGAATGGGACCTGCTATTTTAACTATGTGATTATTTTTTTGAATAAAATCTAAGTGTTCTTGTCTTAATGATTTCCTTAAATTTTGTGAATTTTGTTTGTCTTTGCATATAACTACATACATTTTTGTTTCTCCTTTTAAAAATTAAATAGTAGTTGATAAATCGTTTAAAGACCATCTTGGATTTATTTTAAAAGATAGATCGTGTTGAATCCCTTGTTTAAGCATTAATAGGGCACTGTATGCTATCATTACTCCGTTATCTGTGCAAAGTGATTTGGATGGAACCATAAAATCTATATTTAATTTATTAACAATTGATTTTAATTTGCTTTGTAAATATAAATTGGATGCAACTCCACCTGAGGGGATAAAAGCAGTGGGTAATTGATTATATTTTTTTATAAACATATCAATTGCTTTTTTTGTTTTAACATCAAATAATTTAGCTATTGTATATTGAAAAGATGCAGCAATATCTGCTATTAATTCTTGCTTGATTTCTTTATTAGTTATATTTTTTAAAGCAGAATTAAAAAAATTATTAACAGATGTTTTTAATCCTGAAAAAGAAAAATTACAATTATTACTATATTGAAGTGGTTTTGGAAAGGTATATTTTAACTCATTGCCAATTTTTGCTACCTCCTCTATTTTTGCTCCCCCTGGGTAACTAAAACCTAAAACTCTTGCTACTTTATCAAAACATTCACCTAAAGCATCGTCTATTGTTTCCCCTAATATTTCATATTTTAATACATCTAAAACAGCAATAAACTGGGTGTGACCTCCTGAAATTAATAATAATAAATATGGAAATTTTAATGGGAGATTCTCTAACTTTGCAACTAGGGCATGTCCTTGCAAATGATTAACTGCTATGAATGGTTTGCTGTAGATAAGGCTCATTGTTTTAGCATAGATTGTTCCTGTTATTAGCCCTCCTACTAGCCCTGGGCCTGCTGTTGCTGAAAAAGCATCTATATCATTTAAAGTAAGAGATGCATCTTGTAGTGACTTTAAGATAAGATTATTTATGTGATGTAGGTGGTTCCTTGCTGCTAACTCTGGAATTACTCCGCCGTGTACTTCATGCTCTTTTATTTGGGAATAAAGATTATGGGAAAGAATATTACAATCCTCACTTACAATAGCTACTGCTGTTTCATCACAACTTGATTCTATTCCTAATACTTTTAACAAAAAACACCTTAAAATAAACTAAAAATCTTTTTATGTTTAAAAATGTTATCATAAATATTTATTTTATGATATATAATTAATTAGTATATTATATTATTTGTATGTGTATTTTGTTTGGTGAGTGTTGTGGAAAATAAAGATTTTAATAAAGAAACTATAAATAAAACTGATAAAAAATATTTGGTGAAATTTTTTATTGTTTTTTTTGTAATAGCTACAATTATCGTTTATCTAATGATATATCTTTATACTGGTAAAAATAAAATATCTGTTTTTAGTAAAAGCAATATACTAGAAAATAAAACTTTATTTAATACAGAGAAAGAATCTATATCTGTAAATGATGAAACTAATAAAATTGATAATACAAGTGAAAATGAAAAAAATCTAAATATAATATTAGAAGAGCTTAAACAAGAATTAAGTAACAACAAAAAAGAAATTCAAAAACTAGAAATAATTGTAAATAAAAACTCACAAGTTAACTTAAATTCCTATAATGCAAAAGAAGAAGCTGTGGTTAAATATATTTTAATGCTAAATAGCATTTTATTAGCGATAACATCAAATAAACCATTTAATGAAAGCTTAGAAGTTATAAAAAATTATCAATCAAATAATAAAGAATTTAAAATATATGATTTATTAATTTCTATAGAAAAATATGCTAAAGAAGGTATATTAACAAAAGAAAATTTAATAAATCTTTTTGAAAAAAATATAAAAAAATTACTATCTAATTACTATAAAAATAAACCTGATTTTTTACATAATAAAATATTGTGGGGGATGTCAAAATTTATTGTTTTTTATAAAGAATCAGAAGAATATATAGATAATAATGATATTAAGGATACCATATCTAATGTTCTTTTTTTATTAAAAAATGAACAATATAAAGAAGCAATAATAGAGATTGATAAAATAGAAAATTCCGAAAATATTTTAGTTGATATAAAAAATCATATTAATTCTAGAATTTTGGCAAATGAATTATTAAATTCTATAAATTTTGATTCTGTAAAAGAATTAGTTAAGGATGTAAAATAAATTGATAAAATTAGTAATTATTTTTTTAATTGTTATATTTTTTGTAAAAATTCCATCGTATGTTGAAATAGTTTTGTTTCATTATAAAGCAAAAACTAATATTTTTGCTTTGTTTGTAATAATATTGTTTCTTTATATAATAAAAACTTTTATTCAAAAAATCATACACCTCTTTAGAAGCAAATTCTGGAAAACATCTTATACTAAAAATCTTTTGTTTATTGTTGATTTTGATGATAAGTTTTTTAATAAAAATATG
>JBIIMR010000002.1:0-40082 GCA_044337895.1 Alphaproteobacteria bacterium | reverse complement strand
ATATTTCTTTTGCTTCGTTACTAGAAAGACCTGTTATTCTTGCCCTAAAAAATTGGTTGTTTTTGGTATTCACTTTCACTATAGTAGGTGACATATTTTTGATTTGTGGAACAATATGGCTTGCTAATTTTATAGCTTTTATAGCTAATTTTTCTGAAGAAAATGCCCCTACTTGAATAAAAATATTGCTGTTATTATTATTTGTATTAGATGCGGTGTATAAAACTACTGGTGTTGTTTGTTTTTTTTCTATATTTTTGTTTGGGAGTAATTTTGAAGTATTTAAAGAATCTACATAAGAAATTTTAATATATGGAATTTTTGTATCTTTTATAATGATGTTTTGGTTTAAATTTGATTTGCTATAATTATTTTGGGAAGATTCTATTAATTTTTTTATTTCTTCATTATCTTCGGTTTCTATCTTACTAGCATTTTGAACAATTAATTGCTTTCTAGTATTGGATGCTAAATTAAAACCTATATTTATTATTTCCTTCATATTAGAATCTCTTTGTTGTGAATTTTTATATCCCATTAAAACAGATATGATTCTAATGTCGTTTTTTTGTGCTGAGGTTATTAAATTGTATCCTGATGCTTTTGTGTATCCTGTTTTGATACCATCAACTCCTTCGTAATCTAAAAGATGATTTGTGTTATAATATTTTTTGTTTTTCCAAGAAAAATTAGATGTTGAAAATAGAGAATAGTATTTTCTATGCTCTGTCATTAAATTTCTTGATAATCTTGCAAAATCTAAAGCTGTTGATTTTTGATTTGGATCTGGTAGACCCGTTGGGTTAATAAAGTTAGTGTTATACATTTTAAGTTCAATTGCTTTTTTATTCATTTGTAAAACAAAATTGTTGATGTTTCCATTACCTAAATGCTCTGCAACCGCATATGCTACATCGTTTGCTGAACGAACTATCATCGCTTTAATAGCATCTTTAACCGTAATTTTGCTACCTGCTTTTAAAAATATTTTGCTAGGTGGTTGGGATGCGGCTTCTTTTGAAACTTTAATTTGTGTGTTTAAACTGATTCTGTTGTGGCTTAATTCATCGAAAAGTAGGTATAGAGTCATTAATTTAGTTAAAGAAGCTGGGAATCTTGAAATATCTGCTTTATAAGAGTAGATTATTTGTCCTGTATTTGAATCCATCACAGCATAGGAATTATCATCATCTTGTAATATTGGCTCTTCTGCTTTTACAAAATTATTTAATAATATTAAAAATGTTATGATTATAGATAATAATTTTTTAAACATGGCTAAACTCTTTTTATATGGTTTTTAAAATAAACTTTTAACTTTTTATAAACTTTTTATGATTATTATATTGGTGTGTTAAACAAAAATCCCCTACCTTTAAAGGGTAGGGTAGTTTTGGGATAGTTAAAAGCAAACATCTTAATAAATTAAGCAGTTTGCCACATCGGTGGAAAGGTTTTACTAGAACTCTTCCACCAATTCTTTTTTTTCTTTTAAAAATATTGAAATAGTTATAATTAATTGTTTGTTAACCTATTTGAGAAAATTATAGATAAATTAATCTTATTTTGCAATATAAAAATTAAATTATTTTTTTGTTAATTAAGATTTTAGAAAATAGAATTTTATTTTGAAATAATTAAAAAATTATAGTATTATTTATTTAAATTGATAGTGTTAGTTGTTTTATTTATTCTTGATGGGATTTTTTTATGAAAATAGGAGTTATGATATATACATTGCTTTTTGGCATTAAAGTTTTTGTAGATGAATTTGGAAATTTATATTATAAATCTAAAAAAAAATCTTTAACAGGTAGAGAGAAAAGATGGGTTATTTATAATGGTAAAGTGGAAGCAAGTAAAGTTCCTCCTTATATGAAAGCTTGGCTTGATTTTGTTGTAGATGAACCATTAACTAATGCTAAAATATACAATTGGCAAAAATCATATATATTAAATTTATCTGGAACAAAAATAGCTTATAAATATAAGAATACATCTAAAAAAAATATTAATTCTTATTCTAAATGGAATGGATAAAAAGTAGATGCAAAAGGATAAATTTTATTATAGTAAAGTTTTAATAGGTTCTTTTTTAATACTATCTTTGCTTTATTTTGTGTTGATTTTTGATGCAAAAAAAATATATTCTGGTGTTAATTATAATGTTGTATTGAAAAATTCAACTGGAATTAAACAAGGAGATTCAATTTATCTAAATGGATACCCTGTTGGGAAAGTTGTAAATCTGTATTTAAAAGAAGATTATAGTGTCAATTTGGTTGTGAATATTGATGAAAAAATTAAAATAACTACTGATAGTGCTATTAGTTTGTTAACTGATAGTTTTGTATCTGGGAATAAAATAATAACTATTCTAATGGGTATAGAAGAAGATTACTTTTCTGCAAATGATGTGATTTATAATTCTAATTTAGGTTTTAATTTGAATTCATTTCTTGATTCTTTAATTTGGTATGTAAATATGAAAAAAATAGATATGAAACAAAAGAATTTAAAAGATTATATGGGAGAAAAAAATAATGCAAAATAGATATTTTGAAATCATACTTGGAATAATTGTTTTATTTGTTTCTGTTTTTTTTATAGTTTATTCTTTGCTTAGTATTGACTATAAAAATAAATCGTATGTTATTTATGCGGTTTTTGATAGCTCTGCAAACTTATCTAAAGGGAGTTCTGTTGTAATTAATGGAATAGTTGTTGGAAAAGTTCTTAGTGTTAGCTTAAATGAAAATTTTAAAGTTAATATTGCAATGGAAATTTTTGAAAATATTAAAATACCAATTAATAGTATAGCTAAAATAGAATCTATGGGATTACTAGATGGTAAAAGTATCGTTATTTATCCTAATGTGGATGATTCTAAAAAATATATGGTGAAAAATGATATTATATATAAAACTGAAAATTATGTTTATTTAGAAGATAAAATATCTAAAATCTTATTTTCTTTAACAAATTAGGAGTAAAATACTTGTTTAAGATCCAGATCCATTTTATAAAAACTGTATTTTTTTTTGTTTTATTTTTAATTTTACAGATAGGGAGTTTGTTTTCTGAAGAAATTAAAACAAATGATGGTTTTTATAAAGTTCAGACTGCTAATATTAGAATTTTAAATAAAGTTACAGGAATTGTAACTAACTTTGATATTAATGTTAATGAAATACTTGTTTATAAAAATTTACAAATTATGGTTAGATCCTGTTATAGAAATAGTTATAAAACTTCTCATAATGCATTTATTCAGGTAGTTAAAAGTGGAAATATAAATGAAGAAAAAAGTAAAAATACTATTAATTATACAAATATAGAGTTGCCTAAAGATTTTAAGATGTTAAGTGATAACAATAATAAAGTTTATTATATCATTTTTAGTGGATGGATGTTTGCTGATGAACCTGATATTTCTTTAATGCAAGATTACGATTATGATATTACATTAAATAGGTGTGTAAGTGACATTTTACCAAAAGATAATTTAGAAATAAAAAAAGTAGTTAAATAATAAAGAATAATGAAGTATTTTTTTTCTGTTTCAGGAGTATTATTTTTATGTTTTTGTTTTTATTATAAATCTTTTGATGTGTTTTATTGCAAGTTTTATAATAATGTGATAGTAGAACAAAAAGAATATATAAAAGCTTCTAAAATAAGAAATAAAAATGATTTAAAAAGAGTTGTTTATTTAAAAATAGTTGATGCAGATAGGGCAAATAGTGGTGATTATATATTAAAAAGTAAAGATTTTTATTATATCTTAAATAAAAACGATATTTGGCAATATGATATTATTGATATAAAAGATGATTTAACACAAGAAAATGGATTTGATTTGAATGTAAAAATTAAAAGAAAAGCTGTTTTGATGTATTATGTTGATAATGCTGTAATTGCTAAATATATAACACAAAGATGTAATAATGTTTGGAACTATGAAAATGTAAAAAAAGGTGACTTTTTATCATTTAATAATAAGGATTATATTAATGCAATTGATGGTAAATATGTTTTTTTTAAATATAATGTTATAAAACTTAATAAAATATATTTTTATTTTATTACTATAATAGAGAGTTTATTATCTCTTGTTTTTGATTTTGCTCTAGGAATGGATTTATTTTGACATAGTCTATAGCATTGTATCCTTCTTTATTTCTTTTATTAAGGATGGAATTTGATGATTTATTTATTATGTATTTGATAACTGTGATGTTTTTATTGAAATAGCAGGCTCCCATAACACAACTGTTTCCATCTTGATCTACTGATTCTGATATTTCTAAACCCTTTAATAGTAGTAATTTTATTACTTCTAAATTAGGATTATGTGAACAAGCGACAAAAAGGATATCTAAGCTGTAACTATCTTTGAAGTAAATATCATCCCCTAGCTTTATTAAAGTTGTTATAACTTCTATGTTATTATTTATAACTGCTAGTCTTAATGGGGTTACATTATTAAATTTGAATAATGAACTTTTAATTTTTTTTTGTTCTAAAGTTGCACCAAAATAATAAAGTATTTTAATAATTTCTGGGTTGGGATTGTGTTCTGCGGCAATTAAGATTGGTGTGTATCCTTGGGAATTTTCATCGTTTATGTTTGCTCCGAAATTTATTAAAATGTCTATTATTAGGGGTTCATTGCAATATTTTGCTGCTAACATGATAGCATTTAGATTTAGATCGTTCACATAATAGTCTAGGGATGCTCCATTTTTTAATAAAATATTTGTGATTGCTAGATTATTTCTTAAAATACTAACTTGTAAAAGAGATAATCCTTCGAACCCTTTAGTTGTATCTACAAAATTTGGATTTGCTCCTTGATTTAAAAGATAACTGACTATTCTTTCATCTATAAATTTATAGTATGAAATTAAATAAAATAGGGTGTAATTTAGGTTGTGTTTAGGGTTGTTGTTATACTCAATGAAAAAATCTTTTGAGATTAAATAGGCGATTGTGTGGGCATCTTTTTGGCTTAAAATTGCATACTGTAAAAGGGTTTCATTTGATCTAATACAATTTGCAGGGTTGATATTCAATAATAATTCATCTAATGTTTCTAAATCATTTTTATCTATGCAGGTGAAACAAGAATTAACTTTTTTTATTTTTAAAAATTCCACAATCCAAATAAATAATAAGACAATCGCACTGATACAAGAGGTTATAAATAAATAAAGTATTGTGTCTTTTGAAAGATTTATTTTTTGAGATACAGAATAGTTAATAATTAAATATAAAAAAGGTGCTAACCAAAAAAAAGATAGGATTGATCTTAGTAAATTTATCATAAGGCTATACTCTGATTCTGTTAAAAATGTTTATTTATTTTTTTATAATATTTTATGTTATATAATAAAATTTTTTTTCATTATAAGCAAGAATTTATTTTAAGATTTATTTTAAGCAAGTGATAATTTTGTTAAAATTATTTTCTAATGAAATAATATAGTTATCAGAGTTTTCTGCTACTATTGTATAGTGGGAATTATTTTTTTTAATTATATCTTGAATAATTACATCTGCTTGAAGTTCTTCTTCTAATAATATGCAATTAATATTGTGTAATGATATTGTATTTTGAAGGTCTATATATGTTTGGGTGGTTATTTGATGTTCGTGAATATGGAGTTGAATATCATCTTCTATTATTGTTTTTGCATTTTTTAAATTATATCTTTTAATGAAGTATGATAACCCGTTATGGTAGGTTATTATGTTTTTATTAGAAATATTGCTGAAAGCATTAAAGTAGTATGTGTGAAGTTCTAATAATTTTTGATTAAAGTTTTGGGTATTTGTATTGTAAAAATTAATATTTTTTGGATAAAATTCTGATAAAACTTTAATTAAGTTATTTAACAATGCGATTGTTGTGATTGGATCGGTAAAAAAATGGTAGTCTATTTGTTTGTTACTAAAGTAAAGTATACTATCTGTTGGTATTAAATTTTCTAATATGATAATATTTTTGTTATTCTCTTTAGCTATTTTATATGTTTCTTGTTCTAATGTTGGAGAAATAATAATTACTGTATCACTAGATAAAATATCTTTGATGTTTTGTGTTGTTAGGGTGTAATCGTGGATAGATATTTTTGATGAATATAATGCTTGATTGTGTAATTCTTTTTGTGGAATAATGTTAGTTAAAATAGAGTGTATAATAGGAAGTGTGGTTATTATTTTTGTAGCAAAAGAATTATTTATAAAAAAAAACATTGAAAATAAAATAATAAAAGTATATTTTTGTATTGTAAGGATTGTTTTTGAAATTAGAATTAACATAATAAAAGTAAGACTTTCTTGGATTTAATAAAAAAATTATTAATTTATGTAGGATACAATATTTTTTATTTATTGTCAATTATAATTGATATGGTGAGATGGTAAGATTTTTCTAGAATTATTGAGTTGGATTTTAAATTTTGTTGGATAAGTTGGTTAGAGTATATTTTAGCTTTTTTTTAAAGGCTTTTATTAGATTTTTGTTTTGTTATTATCTAGTTATTTTGGATGTAAAAAGTGAAGAACTTGAGTTTGAAATTGAAGATTCTAGTTATGATAATGTGAACTTTTTGGATTCTTATATAGAGGATCCTTTTGAAAATTATAACAGATATGTATATAAATATTTATTTACAAATAATAGTGATGCAGATAAAAAGAAAAATTATTTTTATCATTTTTTTAAGTATTTGTCTGTAACATTTAATGATTTTTTTGAGAACACTCAAGAACCTTTTTATGTTTATAATAATTTTTTACAGGGTAGGTTAGATAAATCTATTATAAGTGGTATGAGATTTGTTATTAATTCTACGATAGGGTTATTTGGTTATTTTGATGTTGCAAATTATTTAGCTATGCCAAGGCAAACAAATGATTTAGGATTAACTTTAGCTAAATATGGTGTTGGTAATGGTATATTTTTGGTGAGTTTTAATGGACCCACAACAACACTAGATTTAACAACATTTTTAACCGAAACATTTATGGACTTTTTTTTAAATCCTGTTGGTGGATATGTAACTATTTTTAGGCTTGGATCTTATGGATTCTTATACGGAGATAAAATAAGTTCGTCTGTTAATATGACTTTAGATCCATATACTTTTGTGAAAATATCATATATTCAATATAGAAAAGAAAGATTAATTACTGTAGGTAAAAAATTTGAATTAGGTAAATAAAAATATTGTAATTTTGTTAATTTATTTTGATTTTTTAGTAAAATTGTTTTATAATTTTAGTTGTTTTAGTTTTTTTGTTAAAATAAAATTTTTTAATAGTGGAGTTTATTTGATAGTGGAGTTTATTTGATGAGTATAGTGGTTTCTAGTTTTGCTAGTAATAATGATTTAAATAAATATTTGTCTTTTGTTGCTAAAATTAAAATGTTGACAGAAGATGAGGAAAAAATTTTAGCAATTGCATATAATACTAAAAGAGATCAAATTGCTTTTAAAAAGCTTATTGTTAGTCACTTACCTTTGGTTGTGAAGACTGCATTTTCTTTTAAAGGGTATGGGTTGGCTTTATCTGATTTAATATCTGAGGGTAACTTAGGTTTGCTTAGGGCTGTTGAAAAATTTGATTTGAGTAAAGGCAGGCTGTCTACATATGCAATTTGGTGGATAAAAGCTTATATGACAGATTTTATTATTAATTCTTGGTCCTTGGTGAAAAAAGGAACTTTACTTGCTCGTAAAAAATTATTTTTTTCTTTAGGTAAAATAAAAAAACAACTTGGGATATCTGGGGATAAAATAAAAGAAAGTGATGCAATAAAAGTTGCAAAACAGTTAAATGTTTCTAAACAAGATGTAATGGAAATAGAAGATTTAGTTAGTAGAAGAGATGTTTCTATTAATGCAACAATTGGAAATGATGGTTCAAATTCTTTTGATTCATATATTGAAGATAAAGCTTTAAATGTTGAAGAAGTTTTATCTAATAAACAAGTTACATTAGCATATAAAGATGCAATTTTAAAAGCATTTTCTGTGTTAAATGATAGGGAAAAATATATATTATCTAATAGATATTTAGGTGAAAAATCTGTATCACTTGAGGTAATAGCTAAAAATTTTTCTATTAGTAGAGAAAGGGTTAGGCAAATAGAACTTGCAGCAATGAAAAAATCTAGAAAAGAGTTTACAAAGCTTGGTTTTGATATTAAAAATTATTATTAACAAATTATTTAAAGTTTAGGAAGAATTTTAGTTAGATGATGAAATATATATATTTGGGGGTTTTTTATTTTTTTTTGATTATTGTTAATCTTTATGGGGTAGACAATAAAAATGAAGATTTTTTTGATTGTGTGTTTGAAGGTGGTTCACCTTGTGAGGTTGTAAATGATTTTGAGTATAAAAAAGTTAGCGATGGTAGTGGTGAAATAATTGATATTAATGTTTCATCTTTTGGAGTGAAGAAGTCTAGCTTATTAATAGAAAATTATGATAGTGAATGTGATGCTATAACTACTGATGGTTGCTTTGGGGTTAGTTCTGTTATAATGCCTGATATTAGTGCTGGAGGCAATAGTGAGGCTAAAAAAAATGAATATAATTATTCTTTGACTATTGTAAATAAAAGTGGTGCTTATTTTTATGGAGGTAGTGATTTTATTGAAGGGTGTGGAGTATTTGGTAATTCTTGTAAAACTGATAGTTTTATTAATTTGTCTAATAACTATCCGTATGACTCTAATAATGGGATTGTGACTCCTTATTATGATAATGGAATTTTGAATTTTAATTTGATAATTGAAGAAAACTCATTTACAAATGGAATATATATTGCAAATGATTTGAAT
Organism: Alphaproteobacteria bacterium; assembly: GCA_044337895.1. Taxonomy (GTDB): domain Bacteria; phylum Pseudomonadota; class Alphaproteobacteria; order WRAU01; family JBIIMR01; genus JBIIMR01. The sequence goes on along the minus strand of JBIIMR010000002.1, from coordinate 31,225 downwards.
AGAAGTTCTAGTATAAATATTTATGTAGATGGAATTGTTGAAGATGGGATTCATATTGTAAATCAAAAATATACTGTAACGGAAATTGTAACTTTTGCTAAGCCATATGTTTATGTTTCTGAAACGGCGGTTATAAATGGTTCTGTAAAGCTTGAGAGTGATGGTTCTGTATTGGTTCTTTATTCTAAAAATTCAAAAAATATTGTTAATTTTGATATAGATAATGGAAAATGCTCTAATTATAGCACTGTAATTGATTGTGTGGAAAAAAATAATGATACTGTTGAAATTAAGGGAATAGTTGAGTTAAATAGCACAATTAAAAATGTTGAAAACTTTGTTGTGGATGCTTTTTCTACACTTAGTTTTGGAAATGACTTTGATGAATTAAATAGTTTAAATGGTGCTGATTTTGTAGCTAATATTGGTTCTATTATATTATTGGATAAAAATTTATCAAATTTAAAATCGTATAAACAACAATCTGGATATTTAAAAATAAAAGTTGGCAGTGGTAGTATAACTACAGAAGAGGGGATAAATATATCAAATACAGTGATTGATTTGGATTTTTCTGAGGTTGATCCGATGGATGAAAGTATAATTTTTACTGCTAATTCTGAAGCTGGGATAGAAGTTGATTCTAATACTAGGTATAAATATTATGATCCTAAATATAGGGTAGAGGTGACTTATGTAGAAGATAATGTTAATTTGCAAGAAAATGCATCTGTATCTTTGACTAATACTGATATGTGTTCTTTTGTTAATTGTAGTAATTCTGAGAATAAAGTTGTTGCCGATTATTTGCAATATATGATAGATAATGGTAGCTATAATAATGAATTACAAAATGATATTGCAGATTTATTAAGTTATAATGATAGTTATATTAATGCAAATATTGGATATTTAAAGCCTGTTGATAATGCTTATTTGAAAAATTTTGATAGTGAACTATTATATAATTATTTATCTATGGTTTATGATAGGGCGAGTACGGCTTTGTTTCAAAGATCTTTTTCTTCTAATGTAAGTTTAGCTTTTGAAAAAAAAGAAGGTAAATTGATTAATGAAATAACTAAAGAAATTAATGTTTGGTTTATGGGTGGAGTTTTTAATAATTCTGCCTATTTAGATTATGATGATAAAACAGTTATGAATTCTAATATGTTTGTTTTAGGTGCGGATTACTTAAGTAATAATCTAATAATGGGATTTGCTTTTGGATATTCTAGTGAAGAATTATCTGAAATTGATAATAGTTTTTTTAATTATTTGGGAGATAGTTATTTTTTATCTTTATATTTAGGTAAAATGATAGATTATGGATTGATGAATTTTTATGGAATTACATCTTTATCTTATATGGGTAGTTTTGCAGATATAGAAAGAAAGGCAATAGGATTTGCAGATAGTTATAATTCTTTTGACTATATTGATAATGCTGTGAATTTTAAATTGGAAGTTGGAAGTGTTTTTAATTTAGATAAAATGTTTTTTAGTATTAATCCTTATTTGGGATTGGGAGTTGATTATTATAATCAAGATAATTATATAGAAGATGGTGAATCTTATACTATGGAAGTAAAGGGAAATAATTTTGTGGATTCTAATATTGTAATTGGGAATAAAATATTTTATGATTTTTTAATTGATACAAATGTGATAGTTAAGCCTATAATTGATATATATGTAAAAAGATCTTTTAAAGATAATGGTTATACTGCAAGTAAATTTAGCGATGATAATTCTAATTATTATATGTATAATAAAGATGCTAATTTTGAAAAATTTAGTTTTAATTATAGTTTTGGAATGTCTTATATAAAGAAAAATATTGAGGTTAGTTTGTATTATGCTAATAAGATTTACTCTGTAAATTCTACTGAATTAAATGATGCATCTTTTAGATTTAAGTTTGTATATTCGTTGTAATTATTATTTTAGGTTATATAGCTTATACCTATAATGTTGATGGAAATGATATGTCGTTAAAAATAGGATTTGTTTATTCTTTATAATTTATAATTTTTATTTAATTAGAAAATATACTTTCCATTAATGAAGAATGAAGAGTTTTTTGGAAATCTCTTCTGTAAATATTTGTATCAAATGTTAGTTGGAGGGGGTAAAATAAAAATAGGATTTGTTTATTCTTTATAATTTATAATTTTTATTTAATTAGAAAATATACTTTGCATTAATGAAGAATGAAGAGTTGTTTTGGAAATCTCCTCTGTAAATATTTGTATCAAATGTTAATTGTAGTGGGTAAAATTTGTATATTAAGCTAAAATTATATTTAATTACATTTTTACTGTAATTAACAGATGGTATGCTGAAATAAGAATTGCTTTCTGATGCATTAAATTGTGAAACTGTTTCATAATTAGTATAAAAATTCTTTTCTAAAGCGATACCAATATTAGGGGTTAAAACTTGTTTATTGTCAATTCTTATGTCTTTGTTTACTCTAATTCCTATGTTTGTTTGAATGGTGAAGCTATTGTATCCTTTTACCTCTAAAACACCGCTTTCGTCTGTTTGATCTCCATAGGATTTTTCTTTATAGCCAAATTGGGAAATGTCTCCTATTCCAAATGAAAAGAAGGGGTTAAAATTTATAAAACTTTTATAATTGATACCTTGTTCTGTTAAAATAGAAATATTGTTACCTATTATTGTTGATTTATATTTTTGATTAATTTCTGAAAAATCTATATATCTTTTGTTGTATGTAATATCTATTGTGTCTGATACTACAAAACTTGAGTAAAGATTATTTTTTTTATATATACCGTAGATACCAAAACTATATGAATCTGTTATAAAATTATCTTTGTTTATATCATCAATTGTGTTTGTTGTTACAATGGATGCGGAGCTTCCAAATCCTACTATAAAATTTGGATTAATAATTGAATCTACACCGAAATTAATAGTGATGTAATCGCTTTGTGTTCCTGCTATAAGATCTGTGTCTGTTCTTTGGGTTGAAGGGTTTGTAAAGCTTGCCCAAATTGAAAAATTATCATTTTTATATCTATTTATGATTCTATCTTCGTATTGGAATCTGTTTATCATATAACTTCTTGTTTGATAAATTAAACTATCATTAAAATTTTTGCCTAATGTGTCTCTTATGTTAAAGAGTAAAGAGTTATTTATTGGTGCTAATTGTTCTAAATTTGTTGCTAGCTCTTCGCCTTCATATAGATTTAATTCTATTAATAAATCTTTGAAGCTACCTTCTCCATAACTTTCTTCTAAAAGTATTTTATCTAATTCTTCTGCAATGATTAAAGCAACTGTGTTGTCTGTGTATCCGTTTAGATATTCAATGTAGGAGTTTTGATCTGTGGTTACTTCTATGCTGTTGGTGTTTGCATCTGTTTCTTCGTGGATTCTGTATCTTGGATCTAGTAAAAGCATGGTATTTTCTGTGCTTGTGAGTGAATCATCTGATATAATAATTGTGCTGTAACAATCTCCTTTGTCGCAAGTATCTTTTTCTTCACAATCTCCTTGTGCTATATCATAGCTATCACAAATATCTAAGCTTTCAAAAATTTCTTTATTATCTGAGAGCGGGTCTATTCTTAAAATAGAGTTATTTATAGAGATATCTTGTGAGTTAATTGTTCCTGAATGTGTTCCTGGTGTTGTTCCTGTTGCTGTTAAAAAATCTATGGTTAAATATAAATTTCCTCCGCTTTGGGAATAGGTTGAAAAAGAGCTTTTATTAGAATCTATGTGAATTTTTGAGTTGATAGCAGAAAAATTAGAATTGATATTTTCACTTGCTTCTTGGGTTCCAAAGAAAAAATTAGAATTCTCTATAGACATATTTTCTATATTCTGGAGTTTTACAGATAAATTTATGAAACTATTATCTATGATAAAGCTATCTGTTCCTTCTCCACCATCGATTAAAAAATCAATGTTGAAAACAGATTTATTCATTACTTTGGAATTAAAATATATAGTATCATTGCCTTCTAAAGTTTTGATGTATCTATCTTCTTGTTTGATTGCAGTTCCAATTTTTGCGGTTGTGTATATTGTTATGTAATCTGTTCCTAGGGTTGAGGTAAAGTTTCCTTTCATTGTTCCTTCTATGATTGCATTTAAGGAAAAAGAAGATGCAAGAGTAGTGTCTATGAGATCATCCTCCATAGCTTTTGCTGATTGCATTGTTGCATTTTCACCTAAATAAAAATTTGTTTTACCTGCCCATTCTAAATCGTCTTTTATTTGGGTATTATCGTAGGCATTTATGTTGACTTTAAGTGTATCATAATATGTTATTACTGAATTTGGATTTACAAGATCAGGAGTAGATGTACCGCTTGAGGGAGGTCTACCTAGTTGATCTAGATTAAAGGTGAGGGTAGAACTACCATAGCTGTTGACTGTGATTGTTGTGTTTTCCGCTAAAATGCTTAATCCTGTGCAAACTCCGTATCTGCATTGTGCTGGTGCATTGGTTTCGCTGTAATAAATATTTAGTGTTCCATAGTTATTAAAAGTCATGGAGTTTGAAACTTCCATATTATATATATCTAATTCTCCTTCTATGTTTAAAGTAATAGGGCTGGGTGATGTTTCCTCTCCATATGTAGAACCATTATTAATTTTTACAGTTGCTCCTTCGCCAATTTTTACAGTTGCTCCTACTCTAAAGTATATGTTGTTTTGAGACCCTGTTCCTGTATAGGTGGCATTGGATAAAATTTCATGGTTGTTTACTATGCATAACTGTGCATCGTTATCGTGGGTTACTTTTTGGCACTCATCTGCATTTACAATTTCTGCCTTTAAATTTAAAGAAAATTGAGGAAAAATAAAGGTTAAAAAGCATAAAAAGAAAATTGATTTGTTTATTTTTTGTGTTAAAAAAGATAACATATGTGGTTACTCACCTATTAATTTATTTATTTAATTTATTTTTTTAAACTTTATTAATAATTAGTTAATTGGTAAAAAGTTTATAGTTATATATGTATAATTTTTTTGAATATTATGCAAGAAATTATTGTTAGATTAATTTATTGTTGCTAATTGTGTTTATTGTTGCTAATTGTGTTTGGTAAAAAGTGAATGTTAAATTATTAGTTGGTAGTAGTGTTGTAATCTAGGACAGGAGCTTTATTTTGAATTGATTCTCTTGCTATTTTATCTACAAGATTGTTGATTTCATCTGTGCTGTGTCCTTTTACCCATTCAAATTTTACTGTATGTAAATTTGTATAATAATCTAATAATTCCCAAAGATTTTTATTTTTTACAGGTTCTTTTTGGGAGTTTTTCCAGTTATTTTTTTTCCAGTTTTTAAGCCAAAGTGTTAAACCGTCTTTTACATATTTGCTATCTGTGTATACTATAATGTTTTGATTTTCTTTTTTTATTGCCTTTAATGCTTCAATTACTGCAATTAGTTCCATTTGATTATTAGTTGTATGTTTTAAATATCCTGATATTGTTTTGATGGTATCTTTCCATTTTAGATAAATACCTATTCCACCTTCTCCCGGATTTTTAGAGCAAGCACCGTCGGTATAAATTGTTATTGTTGATTCTTTAGTGTCTTTGGATTTAAGCATTTTTGAAAATTGTAAAATTTGAATGAAAAGATTTTAATTATATTTCATAGTATGATATAAATATTAATTAAATGCTAATTATTAGTTGTGATTCTAGGAATAAAAATATGAATATGCAAAATACTATTGTTTTAAGGGTTGTTTTTTATTTTATTTTTTTTTATGTAAATTTTTTTGTTAATTATAATTTATTAGCAGAAGAAAATAATGGGAAAAATTTAAAAAATAGTGCTGTGGAAAAAAACATTATTGAAAAACCATATGAAGCAGTGAAAAAAGAAGTTTTTTTTGATTGTTTGAGGGTCTTTTATTTAAAAAATTATGAAACAGTTAAAATATATAGTAAATCATTAAAAAAAGATATATATGAAGTTACTTTTGATGAAAGCTCTGGGGAGTGTAAGTATTTAACTGATGAATTAAAGTTTAAGGAATCTGTTGATGAAGAAGACAAGATGAAAATATCTAAAAAATTTGAATATAAAGTTAATTTCTATATTAAAATGAAATTTCTTTTAAAAGTAAAAAGGCTTGTTACAAATAATAGGGAAAATTTTTTGGTTGTTTTGCCTATATTTGTTAGCTTTATGAATAATAAAACTAATGAAATTTATGAAAAAAAAGAAACAAATATTAAATTTTTGAAAAAAGAATATTTAGAATATGAAATAAATACGGAATATTTAGAGATGTCTGTTGAAATTCCTGTTGATGAATTTAAAAATTTAATGATAATTTCTGGTTTTATGGTTAAAGGAGGTAAGATATATGTTGATTAAAAATGGTGAAAAAAAGATGGATAATAAAAAAACTGAGTTGCTTTCTCCTGCTGGTAACTTATTAAAATTAAAAACTGCAATATTATATGGGGCAGATGCTGTTTATGCAGGAACCCCTGATATGTCTTTGAGAACAAAATCTGAATTTAGTTTGGAAGATTTAAAAGAGGGAGTTGAATTTGTAAAAAAAAATAATAAAAAAATATATTTAACTTTAAATCTTTTTACACATAATAAAGATATTGAAAAATTACCAATATTTTTAGAAACGGTTAAAGAATTAAAACCCCATGGGTTGTTAATTGCTGATCCTGGTCTTTTTCAATACTTTAAAGATAATGCTCCTGAAATACCTATTCATGTTTCTACACAGGCAAATGTTTGCTCTTTGCTTTCTGTTGATTTTTGGCAAAAACAAGGTGCAAAGCTTTGTGTGTTAGCTCGTGAGGTTCCTTATAATGAAATTAAAGAAATCAAAGAAAAATCTAAGGATATTAAAATAGAAGTGTTTGTGCATGGGGCTATGTGTATGACTTACTCTGGAAGATGTTTGCTTTCTAATTTTATGGCAGAAAGGGGAGCGAATCAGGGCAATTGTGCCCATAGTTGTAGATGGAATTATAAAGTAAAAATTAAACTAGATTCTAATAAAGTTTTTGAAATGGATTTGAATGATAAAAATAAAGATATGTTTGACTTTGTTTTAGAAGAAGAATTTAGGGAAGGGGAGTACTATCCTATTGAAGAAGATGAAATGGGGTCTTATATATTAAACTCTAAAGATTTATGTTTGATTCCTGTTTTAGATGATTATCTTGATATAGGAATTGATACTATGAAAATTGAAGGTAGAAACAAAAGTGAATATTATGCTGCTATTACTGCAAGAGCATATAGAAGGGCAATTGATTCTTATTATGAAAATAAAACACTAGGAGAGGATTATGATTATAGACCTTTTTTAGATGAGCTTTATTCTGTAACAAATAGGGGTTATAGTTTGGCTTTTCATAATGGGAGGCTGGAAAATTTATCACATAATTATGAATTTACTAAAACGATTAGTAATTATTCATTTTTAGGGCAAGTGATGGAAGTTTTAGAGGATGGATTTTTAGTTGAAATAAAAAATTTTTTAGAAATAGGAGATGTTATTGAATTTGTTTCTCCTTATTATTTAGAACCTATAAGGCTTAGAATAAATGAAATTATAGATGGAATAACTGGTGAGATAAAAAGTAAAATCTCACCTGGGAAAAAAAATCAAACTATAAAAATTTTGTATAGTTATTTTAATCTTATTGAAATAGAGAAAATAAAAGATGCGATTCCTAAGTTGACTGTGATTAGAAAATTGTTGGAAGATACATCTTATAACAATCATATTAAAGCAAATAAAATATCATTTTTGTATGAAAATAATAAAGCAACTGAAAGTGTTTTAAATAATGTAAAAGAAAATTTAAAGAATCAAATACATAATAATGAACAAAACAATCATTCTATGCAAAAAAGAGATTATAAAACAGAAAAAAAATGTTGTTCTCTAGGGTGTAATGGCTGTTTAATGTTTGATAATGATGAAAAATATTATGCCTTAAGGGATAAATTGAAACAAAAAGGTATAGGAAAAAAGTTAAATAAAGTAGAAATTTTAGATGTATAATGATTGATGTAATCTTTTTTTGTTGATTTAATGTTTGTAATATTGTATTTTATAAAAGTAAATAGTTGTTTTGTTTATAAAATCACTTCATGTATGTGTTTGATTTGTAATATAAATGATTGAAAATTGTAAACAATATAAAATTAATAGGGAGATTTTAAATGAAAAAAAGAATTATTTTTAAAATTATGTTATTAAGTTCTTTATGGTTAATTGGTGTAAATAGTTTGAAAGCGGAAGTTCAACTTGCTGAAGGTGTTACTTTAAGTGGTTCTGGAGAAGTTGATTTTTTTGGTAGAAAATCAAATGGTATGAATGGTAAAGCTTTAAATGATGCAACAGGTGTTGCTAATATGATAAATAGTGGGGCTTTTAATGATCCTGCTAATGCGGAATATAAAAATCAAGTGTTAGATCAGTATGGTAAATCATCGGGTTTTAATGAAGGTGTAGAGGTTGATTCTTATATTAATTTTAATGGTAGACATAATTATACTGCACTTGGTGGTGGAAGTATTATTTGGAAAACATCTTCAAAAGTTGCTACTGATTTTAGATATGATTCTTTTGGTATGAGGGAAGCTTGGGGTGGACTTGATACTAAATATGGTAAATTAATTTTTGGTCATCAACTTGGAAATATATGGTATGCAATGGATTCTTATTGGGGTGGATCTGCTGGTATGGGATTTTTGAGTGCTGATTATGGGGTTTCTCAACAGGACTTTGGAAATGCAATACAGTATGTTTCTCCTGTTTTTGCTGGATTTACAATTAAAGTATTAGCTGATGTTGGTAGTAGGGTTGCTTACTCTAATGTTGGTGCAAATGAGATAACTAGTGGCGAATTGCCTGCGGATGCTTTCCCTGTTTCTAACTCTGAAGCTTATGAATTTTATGGAAATTATGAAAATACTTTTGATAATGTAAAATTAAGGGTTGATTTAGGTTATTACCATGCTGTAAATGATAATAATTTGAGTGGGTTCACTGGTAAATTTGATTCAAAAGGAACTAATCCAGATAATCTTTTACATAATAATGCTGATACTTTTATGGTTGGGACATCTGTTAATGTATCTAACTTTAAAGTTGCTTTATCTTATAAATATGATGCAATGCAAGGTGAAACACTTTGGGGAACAATTGATGAAGGTAAAACTTTTAGCTTTCAAACAATATCTTTAATGGTTGGTTATGAGATGAATTTTGGTAAAGTTGATTTGGGATATAATATGATTATTGTTCCAAATGATGTTGCCTCTTATTCTACTGATTTGATTGGAACTGCTGGAAATGTTAGTTCTGTTAATGCACAGTATACTCATTACCTAAATGAAAAGAAAACATTTACTAGTTTTGTTCAATTTAGATATGCGATGTATGAAGAAGAAACAGATATGTTCTTTGTAACTGATGGTAAAAATTTTAATGAAAAAAGTTCTGCAAGGTTGTTAGTAGGCTTATGGTATGGTTTTTAATTTAAATAATTAAAATTAAAAATATTTTATGGGAGTAAAAATTTAATTGTTTTTACTCCTTTTTTTATTTATTATAAATTATAAAATTAAAGTATAAAAGGATATTATATTAAAATATGGGTAAAAAATTGATTTTTGTTTTGGTTGTTGATTCTTTAATGCGAGAATTTTTGATAGATTTTTTTGCTATGCAGGGTTTTATGATTGTAAATGTTTATTTAGAAAATTTAGATACAAAATTAAAAGAATATCAATTGCAAAAGAAGTTGAAATATGATTTATTTTTAATAACAGACAAATTTTTTTTTGAAAAAATTAAACTCGAAATTGTTAATAAAATTGTAAATATTTTTGTATGTTCTGTTATTGAAAATAAAAATCAAAAAGAAAATGTTATGTATTTAGACAATTTTTCTTTGCATAATCTTAAAAAAGTGATAAATAAAATAAATGAATCCGTGGGAATTTATTAAATGAATAGGAAAAAAATTAATAGGATAGTTATAACAAATGGTGTTTTTACCTCCCTTGTTGCTGTTTCTTTAATGAATCAGTTAGAAAATAGTGAAAAAAATATATATAATAATTATTTTTTAGCATACTTTAAGGGAATATCTTTTGAAAATAAAAATAAGCACTTTATTGAACTTGGTAGGGTTGTTTCCATAGCTGAGGTTTTTGATTATGAAAATTTTAACTATAAGAAAGAAGAGATTGATTTTGATGAAGTTTTTATTCCATTAAATTCTAATGTGAAAAAATGGGTAAAAATGTTTAAAAAAATAAATAATAAAATTAGAATTATTTTTTATGAAGAAGGTTTGCTTTCTTATGTTTATCCTGTATTTAATAAAAAAATATTGAATGAAGGTGAGTTATTTTTTTTAAGCTATGCAAGTGTTATAATAAAAGAATTAGAAAAATTTCATTTTAATATAAAATATAAAATTATTGAAAATATGTTTTTTTTAGAAGTAATGAATGATTATAAAATAAAAAATAATTTAGCAATAAATTTGAATGAATATAAAAGTGATTGTAAAAAAAATCTTATATTTATAAATCAATATTATTTTGATAATAATAGTAAAAGATTGCAAAATAAAATTAAGAATATTAAAGAAATCATAGATTATTATAAAAAAAATGATTATAAAATAATCTTTAAAAATCATCCAAAAATGAAAAGCTCCCTTTATAATAGTATTTTTCAATACGATGATTCTGTTATTAAAGAATCTTTTTATCCTATAGAATTATTTTTGTTAAATCATTCTGTGGATAATTTAGCTATGGTTTCTGCTTATTCTACATCTAGTTTTGTAGCTAAATATATATTTGGCATGGAAGTAAAAACTGATTATAAAATGATTTATAATAGGCTTAGTTTTTTTTCTATTTATCCTACTTTTAGTGGCTTAATATTCTCATTTATATTTAAGGATTATTTGGGTAAAAAATTGAAATTTGGTTTTAAAATTTTTTATTTATATTTTATTTTTTTAATATATATGTTAGAGTTAATGTAGAGATTGTGATATTTTATGTGTATTTTGGAGATGTTAAATGTTGGTTGAATATAAAAAAGCAAATGTAATTGCAGAAATTGGTTGTAATCATATGGGTGATTTAGAAATTGCTAAAGAATTAATTAGAATGGCAAAAGATGCTGGTGTTTTTTGTGCTAAATTTCAAAAAAGAAATAATAAAGCATTACTTACAGAAGAACAATATAATGCTCCTCATCCTAATACTAGTAACTCATATGGAGAAACATATGGGGAACATAGGGAATTTTTAGAATTTAGTGCAGAAGAACATAGGGAATTAAAAAAATACTGTGATGAAATTGGGATTGTATATTCTACATCTGTTTGGGATATTGTAAGTGCGGAAGAAATTGTAAAAATTAATCCTAATTTTATAAAAATACCATCTGCTTGTAATAATAATTTAGAGATGCTTTCTTATTTAAGGGATAGTTATTATGGTGAAATTCATGTTTCTTTTGGAATGACAACAAAAGAAGAAGAGCAAAATGTAATAGATTTATTTGAAGCAAACTCAACATCTAGGGAAAGGCTTGTGATATATTCTTGCACTTCGGGTTATCCTGTTCCTTTTGAAGATATTTGCTTGTTGGAAATCACAAGGTTAGTGGAAGAATATGGTAATAGGGTAAAAGCAATTGGATTTTCAGGGCATCATTTGGGAATTGCGATAGATATAGCCGCTTATACATTGGGTGCTACATATATTGAAAGGCACTTTACAAAAGATAGAACTTGGAAGGGAACCGACCATGCTGCATCTTTAGAATTTGATGGATTGAAAAAATTAAATAGGGATTTAATTGGGGTATCTGAAGCTTTAACATATAAAAATGAAGAAATTCTTGATATAGAAAAAGTTCAAAGGGAAAAATTAAAATATCGTAAAAAATAAAAAGTGAGAGACTAGATTATGAAAAGCAAGAATGTTGCTTTTGTTCCTGTTAGGGGGGGATCTAAGGGAATTATTGATAAGAATATTAAAATTATTAATGGTTTTCCTTTGGTTTATTATGTTTTAAAATCTTTGGAAGATTCTGAGCTTGTTGATGATATTTATGTGGCAACTGATTCTAATAAAATAGCAAAAGTAGTAGAAAATTTCAATTTTAATAAAATTTCTGTATATAAAAGAGATGATGTAAATGCTACGGATTCATCTTCTACTGAATCGGTAATGTTGGAATTTTTAGAAAAAAATTATTGTAATGAAGATGATAACTTTATATTAGTTCAAGCAACTTCTCCATTCACAACAAGTGAAGATTTTGATAATGGAATTAAATTAATTCAAAAAGAAGATGATTCTGTTTTATCTTGTGTAAAAGTTAAGAGATTTTTTTGGAATTTTGATGGAAATCCAATTAATTATGATTTTAAAAATAGACCAAGAAGGCAAGACTTTAAAGGATGTTTTATGGAAAATGGTGCATTTTATATTAATAAAGTTAGAAATATTTTAAAGTATAAAAATAGAATATCTGGAAATATTAAAATATATGAAATGCCAGAGTATACATCTTTTGAAATTGATGAAGAGTATGATTTAATCATTGTAGCGGATTTGTTAAAAAGATACTGGAATGTTCTTGACAAGTAATTTCTTTTTATAATATAATTATGATATGTTATAAAAAAGATATTTATATTTATGGAGATTGTTGTTTAGTTTAAATTTATAAAAATTTTAAACTGATTTAGTTTTTATGTTATATTGAAAGGGTGATTGTTGATATGCAAAATTTTAATAACGGATTTGGCAGAGGGTTTGGTATGGGTTATCCTAATGCTTCTTCCTTTGGTAATGATAATGGATTTTCTTATGGAAGAAATAACTTTGGTGGCGGAATGGATGGTAATATGATGGGTAATAGAGCACCTATGCAACAAAATAATATGCCTATGAACCATAATATGCCTATGCAGAGTCCTATGATGGGTGGTAATATGATGGGGAATAGAATGCCTATGCAACAAAATAATATGTCTATGCAACAAAGCCCTATGATGGGGAATAGAATGCCTATGCAAAATTCTATGCCTATGAATCATAATATGCCTATGCAAAATCCTATGATGGGTGGTAATATGATGGGGAATAGAATGCCTATGCAAAATTCTATGCCTATGAATCATAATATGCCTATGCAAAATCCTATGATGGGTGGTAATATGATGGGGAATAGAATGCCTATGCAAAATTCTATGTCTATGAATCATAATATGCCTATGAATCATAATATGCCTATGCAAAATCCTATGATGGGTGGTAATATGATGGGTAGTAGAATGCCTATGCAACAAAATAATATGCCTATGCAAAATCATCCTATGATGGGTGGAGGAAATGATTTTTCTAATTCTTTTGATTTGCCTATGGCGGGTAATCATATTGATGTTAATTCTATGTTTGGGTTTGGTGGCTCTGGTGGAAGACCTAGGAATCGTTCTGCTGCAAGAAACAGAGGATATTAAAAATATTAATTGTGTAATATCAATTTATATTTAATTGGGAGTTTATATATTTGTATAGACTCCCTTTTTTATTTAGTATACATTATTATATATGCTAAAAAGGTGGAGATTGAAAGTTTTCATTATTTTATGGTATAAAATAATTATTTTTTAAATCTGAACCATTTATCTGAAAAGTTAATACTATTTACTAAACATCAAAATATTATGACTAAATATATCAATATTCTGTATAAAATAGAAATCTAGCTTTGTTTGTTAGAATTTGTTTATGATTTTAAATCCTATATCCTATTGTGAAAGAAATTTGATCTACAAAATTATGTTTTTGGTAATAAAGCAAATGTGGTTTTTGAAAATTTGAATTAGATACAGGAATAAAATAATTACTTTCTAAGTCAGATCCATTTACTTGAAAAGTTTCATACTCTATACTGAAAATTATACGGTTGTAGCTAAATGATAATCCTATACTATTATAAAAACCAAAGGTTGCTTTGTTTGGTTCTGTATTTGATTTATAAATGTTGCTGTAACTACTATTTGTTGAACTTAGATTGTTTAAAAAACTGGTGTAGAATCCTATATTTATAAAAGGTGATATCGAAAATTTGTTAGAAGATATATTATATTTGAATGTAATATAAGTTGGTATTGTTAATGATGGATTTATTATGTTGTCTAACTCATTATACCCATCTTGGGAGTTTGTGCTTTCTAATGAATATGATTTTTGTTTAAGTGGCATGAAAGGGTAAAAAGTATTGCTTACACTATATAAATTGATAAAATTAATGCCACTTCCAATTCCAACCTCAGCATTATTTTTAAAAATATAACTTATATCAAATTTTAATTTTGGCAGGATATCATAATCTTTTATTATATTATTTGATTTAATATAGGTTAATTGATTAGGATAAAAGTAAATGTAGTTTGAGCTACTATTTACATAGGTTAAATTATGTGTGATTCCTAGTGAGGGTGTAAATATAAAACCATATTTATTAAAAGAATTTTGTAATTTTTTATTATTTGTAGAATTATCTTTTTTGATAGATGGAATTTTTATATCTTGTTCTGAACTGCTATTAGAATGGGAAGGATTTTTTACCTCTTGATTAGAATAACTGTGCTTTGTAAATAATATACTATATAATATAAATAATATTATAGTTTTAATCATGATATTCATTATATTTATATCACTCTTTCTGTATTCTTATATTTTTATTAGAATATATACAAATGGTGGGTACTATGGGAGTCGAACCCATGACCCTTTGATTAAAAGTCAAATGCTCTGCCACCTGAGCTAAGTACCCACTTGATATAATAAATAAAGAAATTCAAATTAATTATTTATTAATATGAATTTAATATATAATATATTAAATTATTAATCAAGTAAAAAATGATTTATTTTGTTATTTATTTGGATTTAGTTTAATATCTTTTGTATACTATATATAGTTATAATATATTGGGTTGTTGTTTGTTGAGTTATTTTATTAAAAATTCTTTGTAAAAACGGGGTTAGTAAGTATGAAAAAATTTTGTATTTGGGGATATTTATCAATTTTTGTATTGATATCTTATTTTGTTAAAGCTGAAGAATCTTCTGATTATAAATTTATTAATATGAATTTAATGTATGGCGTTGGAATGGAGAATCCATACCTTTCAAAAAATGATCAATATTTTGAATTGGAATTTGGTGGTAAGTCTGGTTTTTTAAGTTTATATGGTTATTTTGATGTTTTGAATGTTTTTCAAAATAAAAGTTCTGATATGAAAGGGTTAGATAATTTTTTCACTGAAATTAAACCTAAAATCGCATTAGATGAATTATTTGGAAAGAAATTTTTTGTTGGAAATTCTGATATAGCTTTGCAAAATATATTTATAACTACTGAATTAAAAGCAGGGGATAATGCTTTAATGTATTATTATATTGGACTTGGAACAGATGTTGTTACTAAAATAGGAAATTTTTCTATTAGTTTGAATAGTATATATAAAGCTGAAGATTATAATAGTTTAGCTCAAAATAAATTTGATGGATATATGTTGGATACATCTTGGTTTTTAAAATTAAAAACATTTAAAAATGGTAGTTATTTGACTTATCAAGGTTATTTGACTTACTCTTTTGGTGCAAGTAAAATAGAAAAAGAATCTGGAAGATCATCTGATGAATTGCAAAATTTTAATGGAATCTATTATCACTTTAATAAAATTGCTGTGGGTTATGGGTTGAAAATTTATTATAATATGGGATTTATTAAAGATTCTTATGTAGTTGGTGGATTAAAACAAGAAACAACAGGGATAGGACATTTTTTTGATTTAACTTATAAATTTTAAATTGTGAAAATATTTTTTTGGAATTGTTAGGCTTTATAATATGTATTTTTTTTTAAAAAAAATGGTAGTGCTGTTATTTATTATACTCATATCTAAAAATAATTTATTGGCAGTGGTAATTGTTGGTAAAATTAATGATGTTGGTTATTTTATGAATAATTCCTTAAATAATGTTTTTTATGTCTATAATAAAAATTATTTAAACTATATTGCTGTTGATGTGTATTTTTCTAAAGAAGGTGTGCCGTTTGTTGTTTCTGATTTTAGTAATAAAACTAATGTAGATGAATTTTATTTATATAAAAAAAGAGATAATAAAAAATATTATTTAGAAGACTTTTTAATTAAAGAAATTGAAAATATTAAATTAAAAGATAATTTTTTTGTTGAAACAAATGTTGGGCTAACTTCTTTTGTGAGTCTGTTAAATTTATTAGATGGTTTAAACTATTCTTTAGAAAAAAATGTGGGTATCATTGTAAAATTAACAGAGGATCAAAAAATAGATAAAGAATATTTAAAAAATATTATTAATATGATTGATAAATATGATTTTAATAATCCAGAAAAAGGTTATATGATTTGGTTAGAAAATATTGATCTTGTAAAAACTCTAAATAAAGATTTAAAGTTTAAAGGTAAAATACTTCTTTCTTTTAGTAAAAAATCTAATAAATATAGATGTGTTTTTTTTAAAAAAAAATGTAAAGAAAAAGAATTTTCACTGGAATTAGCATCTTTAGAATCAACAGTTAATTATATTGTTATTGATATGAATGATTTTGTTAACAATAGTATTACATTCTCTAAAAGTAATAAATTACTAAAATTATTAAAAAATCAAAACATAGAAATTTTTTTTGATAACAAAATGAAAAAAGGGGTTGATTTGGATAAGGTAGTTGATTATTTGAGGTCTAATCTATTGCGAGGAGTTATAAGCTCTAACTTTGAAGGGGATTATTTTTTGAATAAATTAAAAAATGATTTTTGATAAAGTTGTTTTATTGATTTAAGTTGATTATGTTTAATATTTCTTGTGCTGTTTTATCTCCTGTTGCTACATCTTTTGAGAGATTTATCCATTTTTTATTATTAATTAAGTAGTTGTAAATATTAATTTTTTTTGTGTATTCTCCTTCCTCTATATTTGTTTCATATATGCTTTCTAAAGTTTTTAAGGCTAATTTAGATTTTAAAGACATAGAACTTACATAAATTATAAAACTTAAATCCTGTAAAATATCGGTTGTTCCTGAATATTGTGATATATTGTAAAATGAATTAATTATTTTGGGAAAACTTATTGTTATATTTGTTGGTAAGTTTTTAATTGTAAAATTCAGATTTTTATTTACTTCTAATGAGGGTATATTTTTTATAATGCTATTTGAAAAATAATAATATTCGTTGTTATAGTTTATAAAACCTTGTAGAGTAAGATTTTTAACTGTGTATATTAAATAAAACGAATTTTTTTGTAAAATTACTTTGATAAAAATGATATCATTGTCTGCATACTTATTTAGTATAAACATATTATTTTTGTAGTAAGCTATTTTATTTTGGATGGTAGCTAAATTTTGAGTTAATGTTTCAAAACTACCTATATCTAATGAAAAAGTATAATCGTTGTTTTCTGTAAGAATTTCTTCTGCTAAAGCATTTGTAAAAAAATTAATGAAAAAAAATAAAAATATTAATATAAAATTAAACATTTCTTTTTACTACGATCTTTCATTAAGTTTATAAATTTGCAATTTTTTATATTTTATTAATTTATTTTTATTATATATTGATTTATTATATATTAACTGAGATGAGATTGTTTTGTCAAAAAAATTATTTTAAATTATATAAAAATTATTAAAAAATAATCTTTGTATAATGAATTAACTTGTTGGTAGTTTTGATAGGTAGTATAAAAATTAAATGAAATATTTTATTATTGTGTTGATGTATGTGATTGCTTTTATTAATGTGAATTATGCAGGGGAGACTTATGATAAATTAATTGTTAGTGATTATGGAGAATATTCTGTTATACCTTCTAATACTTTATTTGCTGTTGATTTAGCTAAAATAAATAATGCTGAATATTTAAGTATTAATATTCATATTAGTAAAGATGGTGAATTTGTTTTGTATGATAACTACTATTTAAAAGATAATACAAATGTTGAAGATATTTCCTTGGAATTAAAAAATAATAATCCTTCTATTAATGATTTAAATTTTGCAGATATAAAAAAATTGAAAATTAAGTATGGAGTTAAAGACTCTAAAAATAAAAATCTTTTTGAAAATTTGTTTAATATAATTTCTTTGGATGAGTATGTATCTTTTGTAAATAATTTATATAAAGAAAAAAATAAAAAATTGAAATTTTATGTGAAAATTTCGGATATAGATGAGTATAAAAAAAAAAATATTGATTTATCAAAAAAAATTATTGATAAATTGAAATCTTTAAATTATGGAAATAATCAAATTATTTTAGAATACTCTGATGCAGAAGAAATTAAAAGAGTTAGAACTAAGCTTGAATTTAGAGGTAGAATTGTTTATAAAATATTAAAAAAGAATATGTTTTTTATTTCTAATAATAATCAAGAAAATGTAAATTATGATGTAGTTAAATTGATTGATTTTATTGATAGTATAGGTATATTTATAGATTATGTTAATGTGCCTTTGTCGGATGTTATTTTAAGCAAAACATATGATAATTTTTTTATTTCCTCTATGGTTGATGAAATAAAAAAAACAAAAATTAAAATATTGGTATATAACGATTTAGTGACAAAAAAATTGCCTGATAATTTTAAGAACTATAGGGAAATAGCATTAATTTTATTAAATGATTTGAATGTTGATGGAATATTAACAGATGAATATTTAACAGTAAAAAATATATTATATTATTTAAAAAATTAATATTAAAATTGTTTGAAATTAAATGAGTTATTGTGTATAATTGGATTTGTTATAGGAATTAAAAATATGGTTAAAAAGAAGGATGTTAAAAGAATGTGTAAAATAGTTTTTTTTGATACTAAACCTTTTGTAAAAGATTTTTTTACAAAATTAAATAAAGAAAATGGTTATAATTTTGATATAACTTTTTTAAATGTAAGGTTAAATGAAGAAACTGTTGATTTGGCATCTGGTTTTGATGTTGTTTCTATATTTGTTAATGATAAAGTTAATAAACAAGTAATAGATAAATTAGCAAACTTTAATATTAAATTAATTGCAACAAGAAGTGCTGGTTATAATCAGGTTGATTTGGATGGAATAAAAGAAAAAGGAATTAAACTTGTTAGAGTTCCTGAGTATTCTCCTTATGCGGTTGCTGAATATGCTTTTTCTTTAATGATGTCTTTAAATCGTAAAATACATAAAGCTTATAATAGAACAAGGGAATATAATTTTGATATTAATGGATTTATGGGAATGGATTTGTATGGTAAAAATATAGGAATAATTGGAACTGGTAAAATAGGTATTTGTGCGATAAAAATAGCTAAAGGATTTGGAATGAATGTTTTAGCTTATGATTTATATAAAAATGAACAGATGGAAAAAGAACTAGGTTTTAAATATGTTACTTTGGAAAATCTTTATAAAGATGCGGATGTTATATCTTTGCATTGCCCTTTGAATACATCTACATATCATATAATTAATAAGCATAGTTTAGGACTTGTTAAAAATGATTGTATTTTGATTAATACAAGTAGGGGTGGGCTAGTGGATACTGAAGAATTGCTGAATTCATTAAAAAATAGTAGAATTGGTGCAGTTGGTTTGGATGTTTATGAAGAAGAAGAAAATTATTTCTTTGAGGATCTTTCAATAAAATCATATGGTATAGAAGATGATATTCTTGCTAGATTAATGACTTATAACAATGTAATTGTGACATCTCATCAAGCTTTTTTTACAAAAGAAGCGGTTATGAATATTACACAAACTACTTTGAAAAATATATATGATTTTAAAAATGGTTTAGAGCTTGTAAATGAAGTTAAGATTTAATGTTTTTTATTAAGGAGTTATTATTTTGTATTATGTAAAATTTTTGTTTTTGTCTGTATTTTTTCTTTTCTTAACCGCTTGCTTTAAGCCGAATATATCTGATTTTAAGAAGGTTGAACCTAAATTTGATATGTATAAGGTTTTTAATGGTAAATTTAAGGGAACAGGGATTGTTTTTGATAGAAATGGACTAATAATAGATAGTTTTGTTATAGATTTGGATGTTTTGTGGGAAGATCCAAATAGCTTTATTATAAAGGAAAAAACAATTTTTAGTAATAAAGAAGTTAAAGAAAGAAGTTGGATATATAAATTAAAAAATAATAATGAAATTGAAGCTGGAACAGATGATAAAATAGGTTTAAATCTTGGCAATGATATCGTAGATGTTGCTAGGGGCAGTATTGCTGGAAATGCAAGATATTTGAATTATGTTTTTAGGGCAAAAATAGTAGATAAAAATTCTGTGGTTAAAGATAAAAAAACTAAGGATTCTAATGAAGTTGCTAATTTGAATAATTCAGTGGGTAATGATTCTTCTAAGCAAGAAATAAAGACTATTGATTTGGATGTTCGTGATTTTTTATATATGATAGATGACAATAATTTGATTAATAGATTATATTACTTTAAGTTTGGTATTTATGCTGGTGAAGCTGTGATATTTTATTCAAAGGTCAAATAAGATTATTATTTTTGTATAATTAATAAAATATGAATGTAGATAAAATGGTTATTTTTATTGGTGTTGTTTTTTGTTTGATTGGGTTTTTATTTGGATTTTTTGTTATTAAAAATAAATATGCTTTTGTTATATCTGATTATGAAATTTTGAAAAATAAAATAATTTCTAACTTAGAAATTATAGATAATTTAAAAGAAGAAAAAATTAAAATAAATGAAAAAAATATATTTTTAGAAAATATTAAATTAGAAAGTTTGAATAATATTGAAAAAATACAAAAAAAATATGATTCTCTTTTAATAGAATATAATCAAAGTATTAAAGAAAAAGATATATTAAATGAAAAATATATTAGTTTACAAAATTTAAAAAAAGAAATAGAAGAAAAATACAAAAATTTTAATACAGAATTTGAAAATATATCAAGGAAAATTATTCAAGAATCTACTGAAAAATTAAATAGAGATTCTTCTTTTGTGTTAGAAAAAACAATTAAGCCTTTTAATGATAAATTTATGGATTTTGAAAATAAAGTTATGCAGTTTTATTCTAATGAAAAATCTGAAAGGGTATCTTTAACAAATGAAATAAATAAAATTGTTGATACACATCAAAAGCTTTATTTTAGTGCAGAAAATTTGACAAAAGCTTTAAAAGGTGAGAATAAAACCCATGGTAATTGGGGTGAATTTCAATTGGAAAAAATACTTGAAGAATCTGGGTTGAGAAAAAATAGTGACTATTTGGTGCAGGAAACTATTTTGGATGACTTGGATGGTAATAGATTGATTCCTGATGTTATTATAAATTTACCAGATAAAAAACATATTATTATAGATTCTAAAGTTTCTTTGGTTGCTTATGAAAAATATTATTCTACGGATGATGATGTTGAAAAAGAAAAACATTTAAAAGATTTTTTAATTTCTATTAAAGGGCTTGTGAAAAATCTTGCATCTAAAGAATATAATGATAAAAAAGGAATGAATTCTATTGATTTAGTGTTGATGTTTATGCCTATAGAGTCTGCTTATATGCTTGCAATATCTAAAGAACCAGAAATTTTTAAATATGCTTGGGATAAAAAGGTTGTTATAGTTTCTCCTACTACTTTGTTTGCAACTTTAAAAACTGTTGCATATATTAGAAGAATTGAAAAACAAAGTAAGAATGTTGAAGAAATTGCTACAATTGGTGGTAAAATGTGTGATCAACTGCATAATTTTTTAGACAAGATGGATAATTTAGATAAGTGTTTAATTAAATCTAAAGCTGTTTATGATGATTCTTTAAAAACATTAAATGGTAGAGGAAGTTTACTATCTAATGCTAAAAAAATGAAAGAGCTTGGAGCTAAATCATCTAAAAATATTGATAATTATTTGATAGAAGAAGACAATTTATAATTGTAAATATTGATAGTTTCGGTGATATTTTCTTATTTGTTTGATTTTTATAATTTTTTTGTTATATAATATTAGTATATTTTGTTTTTTATATAGGAGATTTCTTTATGCAACAACGAAAATTAACTAGGCTTCAAGCTGTGATTAATTTGATACAACAGAAAAAAAGAATAAGTGTTGATGATTTATCTAAACATTTTAATGTTTCTTTAGTAACAATAAGGAGAGATTTGGAAGAATTAGAAAGAAATGGTTCCTTAATCCGTGATTATGGTGGGGCAGTTGTAAATAAAACATTTGTAGAAGAAGATGTTTTATATGAAAAATATAAGATAAATACTGAAGAAAAAGATAAAATTGCTAAATATGCAGCATCTTTAGTAAAAGATGATGATAATATTATATTGGATGGTGGATCTACTACTTTTAGAATGGTTCCTTATTTGATAGAAAAGAAAAATTTAACAGTAATGACCTCTGGTTTGAACATCGCTTACGAGCTTTCTAGGTATAGTCATATTAATTTGATTTTACTTGGTGGGGTTTTAAGACACAAATCTTTAACTTTTTCTGATGGTTATGCTATGGAAGGATTAGCTAATTTTAATTTTAATAAAATGTTTTTTCCTTGTGAGGGTGTTGATATTGAAACTGGTATAACTACAAGCACTTTAAATAGGGCAAATATGAATCAAAGAATGATGGAAAAATCTAAAGAAGTGATATTACTTGCTGATTATACTAAGTTTGGAAAAAGATCGTTTTGTTCTATTTGTGATATAGAAAAGGTTGGAATTATTGTTTCTAATAAAGAACTTGGTAGGGATTATTTAGATAAAATAAGGCAAAAGAAAATAAAAATTGCACTTGTTTAACAATAAATTATTCCCCACCGTTATATATTTTAATTTTTGTATGGTAATACATTCCCATTATATTTATTTTTGATAAAATCTTGCACTTCTTTTGAGTTAAGAACTTTTGCTAGTTGTTGTAAATTCTTATCTTTTGCATTATCTTCTCTTGATACTAAAATATTAACATAAGGAGAATCTGCACTTTCTAATACTATTGCATCCTTTAATGGATTTAAACCAGCATCTAAAGCATAATTTGTATTTATTACTATTGCATCTTGTTCGTTTTCTTTATACATTAAAGCTAGTAACGAGCTATCTATACTGTTTAAGATTTGGATATTTTTGGGATTGGTAATAATATCATTTAAAGTGTATGAACTTTGATTCGGCTTTAGGGTTATTAGTCCGCTTGATTGTAGTAAAAGTAGGATACGGGTTAAATCGCTACTACTATTGCTTGTTACAATCTTAGCATTTTGAGGTAAATCTGATATTTTTGTATATTTTTTAGAGTATAATCCTATTGGTTCTATGTGAACTTTTGCTAAAATTTTAAATTTATAGTTTCTGTTTTCTTTAATTTGACTATCTAAATATTGAATATGTTGGAAATAATTGGCATCTATTTCTTTACCTGCTAATGCTTTATTGGGTAAAATGTAGTCTTGAAAAATAACAATATTTAAGTCAATTCCTTGCTTTTTTAAAATTGGTTTTACAAAATCTAAAATTTCAGAGTGGGGAATGTTGCTTGCTCCTACTGTAATTGAGTTTGCTGCATGTAAATTTGAGGCTATAATGATTGAGATTAATATTTTTGATAAATATTTTATAAAGTTTAACATTTTATTTTTTTAGTCCTTTCGTTGAGTTTGATTGTTGATTTATATTAAGATTAACTTTTAACCATTCTGTGTAATTGGGAATGGTTTGAAAATCTTCTAAAGTTAGTGATTTTTTATTATGGGTTAATGAATTTACTAAATAAATACAGAGTTCATTTGCTTGGATGTTTGGTGCAAATATGGAGCTTTTATCTTGTGATAAGGAATCATAAATATTTTTATCATTATGGATCCTTGTTATTTCTTTATTAATTAAAAAATAATAATCAAAAGCCATATTCCAGTAATCTTTATTTGCTTGATTCTCTAGCTTTTTTTTGTTATATACATTATTAAATTTTTCACTATTAATGAATCTTAAAATATTTTTGCTTACATCTTTAAGATTGCTTAAATTAATAAGTAACTCTAAGTTTGGTTGATCCTCTGAAATTATTTTTATAATGGTATCTATTACTGATAAATTATTGTAAATACTACCTTGGGATGTATTTTTAAAATTTATAGCAGATGTGATTATATTTGTTATGTCCTCGTTGTTTAAATTAAAGCTGTAAAAAGTATTGGAAAGGGATATGAACTCTTCGGGTGAAATGCTATAAAGTGAAATATTTTTTTGCTGATCTGAAATGTAATATACCATCTCACAAAATGAAGTTGAATTTTCATTGTTATTTATGATATTTTTAGTCCAATTTTCTCCAAGCTCTGTTAAGTTTTGAGCTTGTGCTAATAGTTTGTTGTTACAAAAAGAAAAAATAGTAAAAATTAAAAGAATTAAATAGTACACTTTATATTATCACTCACTTTATTATATTTTATAATAATTTATTTTAAACTTTGTTAAATTTATTGCTTATTTTATCGCCTATTAATTGTATCACAAAAACAAAAAATAGTATAATAAAAGTTGCTATTATTGTTATAATATTATTATTTCTTTGGAAACCTTCAATAAAAGCAAGGTTTCCTAATCCTCCTGCTCCTATTATTCCTGCTGTTGCTGTGAAACCTATTATGGTTATTATTATTGTTGTTAGAGAGGATATCAAAAGAGGTGCATTTTCTGGTATTAATAATTTAAAAATTATTTGGTAATTACTTGCTCCTAATGACCTTCCTAATTCAATAATTCCTTTATGATTATTTTTTAAAATATTATAAACTAAGTTGCCATAATAGGGGGCAAGACCTATTATTAATGGAGGAATTGCTGCATTTTTTCCTAAAATTGTTCCTACTAAAAATTTTGTAATAGGTAGCATGATTATTATTAAAATAATAAAAGGTATTGATTTAATTATATTGCTTGTTGCATTGATGAATTTATAAATTGTTTGACTTGGGTAAAGTGATTTTTTGTCTGTTATGAAAAGAGTGATTCCTATTAATAATCCTAAAAATCCAACAAGAAAACTAGATATAAAAGTGATGTATAGGGTGTCGTATGTGCTATTTAAAATAGTAAAAAAATTAATTTTATTCCATAAATAAAGGAAATTTGAAAAAAAAGTTGTTTGCATAGTAGTTTATACCTCTTGAAGGGAAAAGTGATTTTTATAATTTGGATTGGTTAATGTAATATTTTTATGGTGTTCGCTTATAAAAGAAAGTGAAACAATAGCTTCTTGAAATATTTTATTGTTTAATGTAGCTTGTTTGCTAGAAATTATATTAAATACGGTGCTGTTATTTGCTAAAAAATTAAAAATTTCTAATTGTTTTTGTGGATTATTTATTATAATTTTGAAAAAAGACTTGTTATTGATAGTATCTAATTTGATTTTGGATTCTTGATATTTTTGATTAATTAAAGTTTTAGTGAAATTTTCTTGTGGATTGGTGAAAATATTGTAGGTTGTATTTTGTTCTAAAATTTTTTTATTATGTAAGACGGCAACTTTATTGCAGATTGTTTCAATTACTTGTAATTCGTGGGTTATTAAAATAATGGTAATATGATTTAGTGTATTTATTTGTTGTAGTAATTGTAAAATATTGCTTGTTGTTTCAGAGTCTAATGAGGCGGTTGCTTCATCGCATAATATAATATCTGGGCTTGTTATTAGACATCTTGCTATTGCAACTCTTTGTTTTTGACCGCCGCTTAATTGACTGGGATAACTATTTTCTTTGCCTGTTAGTTCTACTGTTTGAATTAATTTTTGTAAAATAGTTGTGCTGTTGCTGTTGAGTGTTTTATTTATTTTTAAGGGTAAAAGAATATTTTCTGCTACGGTTTTGTTATTTAAAAGGTTAAAATTTTGGAATATCATACCAATTTTTTTACGAAAGTTATTTAACTTTTGGTTGGAAAGGTTGGTTATGTCTGTATCTTTAATATAAATACTACCTGAATCTGGCTCTTCTAATCTATTTATTAGGCGGATTAAAGTGCTTTTACCTGCACCACTTTTTCCAATTATGCCAAAAATATCATTTTTTTCTATATGTAAATTGATATTTTCTAATACTAATTGTGAATTGTAACTTTTATTAATATTTTTTAGTTTTATCATTTTAAGAATTTTAATCCTAATAAAATTATTATTGTTTAAAATATTGATAAAAATGAACAAAATATAAAATTTAAAGTAAAATAAATTTTATTGCTAAAATTATTTTAATAGTAAAATGATTGTCTTTAAATATCTTATTTTTCAAAATTTATCTAAATTTTGTATGAATTAGCACCTTGTTGAAACAGGTTGCTAAGACTTCTTTGGGCATATTCCCTAGGTCTTTCTTCATAAGATTGTATGTTTTAAGAATAATCTTAATTTATACTTTTTGTAGTTTATTATATTTTATTTTTGATGTCAAGTTATGAAATTGTTTTTTAGCAAAATTTAATAATTCTTCTTTTGATATTAACGGATTTTTATAAATCTTTGTGATTAATATATTTATAATCGGTTTTAGTTGATAGTTCTGATATCCTATTTGTTGTAGTTCTGATGTTTCAATTGATTTATCTTTTAGTAAGTACTCTTGTAATAATGGAATATTTTTTTGATAAAGAATATTAAAAATTATTATTCCTTTGTTGATATCCTTTAAAGAATATTGAGAAACTAATTTTATTGGGTTATTTTGTTTTGTATTGAATAAAAAAGTGATAATTTTTTTTATTGTAAGGACCTCTTTATAGTTTTTTCTAGGAATAAAAAATGGGATTTGGTTTAAATTGTTGTCATCAATTATAAGAATAAAAAAAGTGTTTATGGTATCTATTTTGTGATTATTTTTTAGATAAAGGTTTAAGTTTTTTAAAGCTTGATTGGATAAATATAAAAAATCATTAAATATTTTGCTGCTTGTGAGGGAAATTAATGTGTTAATTAAATTTTTTTCAAAAATGATTTTTAAAAATTCTGAAACGATTCTTTCTTTGCTTAAAGCTTGTAGTTTTGTTTTAAATTCTTTGAAAATCTTTAAAATATTGGTATCTATTTTTGTGGTGCAGATTTTGGCATGGAATCTAAAATAACGGAGAATTCTTAAATAATCTTCTTTTATTCTATCTTGAATATTTCCTATAAAATATAATTGCTTCGCTTGTATATGTTGAAGTCCTTGATGGAAATCGTATAAATATTTGGTGTGGGGATTGTAATACAGTGCATTAATTGTAAAGTCTCGGCGATCTGAATCTTCTTGGTATGAGTGGACAAATTCTATTTCTGTATGTCTTTCTTTTGCATTTATATCTTTTCTTAATGGGGTTATATCAAAAACTGTTTTTTGAATTATTATGCGAAGTGTTTCATAATTTAAGCTGAGGATTATATATTTTAAGTTATATTTTTTGGCAATTGTTAAATTATCATTTAATGAAAGTGTTGAGGCTATATCTACATCCTGTGGGTAAATATTGGGATTAAGCAAGCTGTCTCTTATTAATCCTCCTGTAAACATAAAAGAATCTGAGGGGAAAATACTGATAAACTCTTGAATTGCAGAGTCTTTTAACCAATTAAAAGTATGCTGAATTTTTGTCAAATATTTTAATTACCTATATAATATATATTTTAGGTGTTTATTTTTAATTTTAAAAAAATAACTTAAAAATAACTTTTATTATTCTTATATATAATATATAATAGTTATTGTTATTAATAAAGAGTTATTAATAAAGAAAATAATAAATATATGGAATTAAATACATAAGGAGTCTTTTTTGATGTATAAAGTATTGGTGTTTTTGTTTTTATGTATAGGAATTTCTTATTCTGAAGAACCTATTAAAACTGTAGAAGATAATTTTAATATAGAGATTGAAGCTAAAAAGATGTTGGTTGAAGTTGTTGATGATATAATGTTGGATTTTCAAAAGACAAATCTTAGTAAAGAAGAATTTTTAAAAAAATTAGATGTTATTGTTGATAGGATTTTTGCTGTTAAGTATATGTCTATGTGGGCTTTAGGGAGTTATGCATCTACTATAAATGAAAATCAAAAAGTAGTATTTTTTGATTTAGTTAAAAGATATTTTTTAGTATATTATGGAACTTTACTTTTGAATTATTCTAAAAGTTATAATTATGAGGTTGGGGATGTGCAAAAAATTAGCGATAGCGAGGCTATGGTTTCTATAATCTTAAAAGCAAAAGATGGTAGCGGGGATGCTAATGTTAGTTTTTTGTGGAAAGTTAGGTATAATAGTAAGGAAAATAAATTATTCATAGTGGATTGCTCTGTTGCAGGGGTTAGCTTTTTAAATAATCAAAGGGCAGAATATGAATCTGTATTAAAATCTAATGATGGGGATATTGATAATTTTATTCAATTATTAAAATTAAAAGTTGAATCACTTGATAAAAAAGAAGGGGTTGAAGCAGTTAAGCTTTAATTATTGTTTTGGCTTTACTTTTTAGGTCTTATTTCTTTAGGAAGATGGAAAACAACATCTTCCTTTGTATCTTCGAAAATTTCTAAAATTGAATCTGTATTTTCTTTTATTGTAAAAATTATTTCTTCAATCAAATCTTTTGGGGCAGATGCTCCTGCTGAAATTCCTAGATGTTTGATTTTTAAAATGTCTTCAAAGGGGATATTTTTGACATCATCTATTAGATAAGATGGAATATTATGGTTTGTGCCAATTTCTTTTAATCTATTTGAATTAGAACTGTTTTGGCTACCAACTATTATTAACATGTTGATTTTTGGAATTATTTTTTTTACTGCTTGTTGCCTGTTTTGGGTGGCATAGCAGATGTTTTTTGTATTTTGACCAGTTAAAATAGGGAATCTTTCTTTTAAGATATCTATTATTTCTTTGGTGTCATCTAAACTTAGGGTTGTTTGGGTTATGTAGGCGAGATTGTTTTTATCCCTTACAACTAGGGAGTTTGCATCCTCTTGATTTGTGACTATGTAAACAATAGAATTGCTAGGGATTCTGCCTTTTGTTCCTTCTAGTTCTGGGTGCCCTGAGTGGCCAACTAAAATGATATCTTTTCCTTGATTTGATTGGTTTATTCCCTCTAAATGGACTTTTTTTACTAAAGGACAAGTTGCATCTATTACATGTAGGTTTTGATTTTTAGCATCTTGTTCTACTGCAAGGGGAGTTCCGTGGGCACTAAATATTAAAATAGAATTTTTATCTGTTATCTCTGATAAATTTTTTATAAAAGTGATTCCCTTTTTTATGAAATATTCTACAACTCTTTTATTGTGGACAATCTCATTTCTAACATAAATTTTTTTATTTTGAGGATGATAAATGTTAATTGCTTGCTCTATAACATCTATTGCCCTTGAGACACCAGCACAAAATCCGTGGGGAGAAATTAAAGTAATTTTAAGTTTTTCTTTTTGAAGAATATTATTAGTCATAAGTATGTATCTTTTTTTTGTATTGTTGTTGTTATAGTGATATAATATTAACATAATTTAATTATTTTGAGAAATTATTTGATGGGGTTGTTAACATGAAAATTCTTGTAATTGCAGATGATAAAGCAGGGCATATAGGGCAAGCAAAAGCAGTTTTTGATTCTATTAAAACAGATAAAAATTTTTTTTCTTGTAAAAGAATTAATTGGTTCAGTAAATTGTTTAAAGATCAAAATTTAATTGAATTAGATGATTTAATTAATTCTAACTTGAATGTATCTGTAATAGTTGCTGTTTCATCCTATGTGTTGGAATATGCAATATTTGCTAAAAAAAAATTAAGTCAATATAATAAAAAAGTAATTATCTTTTATTTAATGCCTCCTACTAATTTAAAGTATAAGCTAAAAAATATAGATTATGTTTGCTATCATTCCTATAAAGATTATAAAAATTATGTGGATGATAGTTACACTAAATATATTAAAATTGATTTGCCTCCTAGTTGTGATAAAAATCCTGCTGTAACTACTCAAAATACAATTATGGTTATAATTGGTGGGGATGCTAAAGGGGTAAAATTTGGGCCTACCTCTTTTAATGATATGTTGATAAAAGTTTTAAATTCAAAATATTATAAAGATTATAATTATAATGTTTTGATTTTTAATAGTAGAAGAACCTCTGTGACTTTAGATAATGCAATTGATGAAATTGTTCAAAAAAATGATAGGTTGGAGTTTATAAATTATAAAAAAGATAGTAATGCAAAAGAAAAATATTTAGAATACTTAGAAAAAGCTAAAATTTTTGTGGTTACTTATGAATCCTCTTCTATGGTTGCTGATGTTGTTTCTTTACCCATGGATAGAAAAGTTTTTTTATATAGTGGTAAAAATTTTAATCATCAAAGATATGGGAAAATGCTTGGGATTGTAGAGAATAAAAAATATGGTTTTCATTTGGATAAAATAAATGATAGTAATTATTTGAGGCGATCTTATAACTCTAATTCTGATATAGTTGATTATATTAATAAAATTATTTATAAGTAAAATATAAAATTTTTGTTGAAAAAGTAAGATAGGTTTGTTATTATTGATTGGTAATGTTGATTTGTTAATTGTTTTTTAAGGTTTTTCATTGTTTTTGATGGATTTTTTGAAAAATAATAATAAAAAAATGAAAATTAAAAAAGGAGTGGTTGGTTTTGGGTGAAGACAACAAAAATGATTTGTTAAATAATGACTTGTTAAATACTGCAAACATAAAAGAAGATATTAAATTTGTTCCTATAGAACAAGAAATGCAAAAATCTTACTTAGATTATGCTATGAGTGTTATAGTTAGTAGAGCTTTACCTGATGTTCGTGATGGGTTGAAGCCTGTTCATAGAAGAATTATATATTCTATGTATGAAAGTAGTTATTTTCATAATAAACCATATAAAAAATCCGCAAGAATCGTTGGGGATGTAATGGGTAAATATCATCCCCATGGTGATTCTGCTATTTATGAATCTATGGTTCGTATGGCTCAGAATTTTTCTTTACGATTGCCGTTGATAGATGGACAAGGTAACTTTGGTTCTATGGACGGTGATAATGCTGCAGCTATGAG
>JBIIMR010000098.1:0-4189 GCA_044337895.1 Alphaproteobacteria bacterium | reverse complement strand
TATCATTTTAACCAAACCAACTTTAGATGGTAAAGTTGATTTGATTGAATTAATAGAACTTCTTGGTAAAAAAGGGATAGCATCTATTATGGTTGAAGGTGGTGGTGAGCTTTTTTTAAGTTTAATAAAATATAATTTAGTAAATAAAATTATAGCTTTTGTTGGTGCTAAAATTTTATCTGGCAATAAAAATTCATTAATAAATAAAAGTATATTTGATAATATAGAAAATAGTTTAAACTTAAAATTAACAAAAGTTGTGCCTATAGAAAATGATGTTGCTATTTTTTATGATACAATGGAGTATTACAATACTAAAAAAATTATAAAAAAAATTATAGAATATAAAGGAAAGTAATATGTTTACAGGGATTATTCAAGAAATAGGTAAAATAATAAAAATAGATAAACAAACAGGTAAAACAGTAATTTCTATAGAATTTGACTCAGTAAAAAACTCTAAAATAGATGATAGTATTTCTGTAAATGGTGTGTGTTTAACTATTATAAAAATAGAAAATGGAGTTGCCTTTTTTGATGTTTTAATTGAAACTATTAAAAGAACTACATTAAATAATTTATTAGTTGGTGATTCTGTAAATGTTGAACTTTCTGCTACCCTTTCTTCTAAATTAGGCGGGCATATGGTGCAAGGGCATGTTGATTGTTATGGGAAAATTATTGAAACTAAAGAAAATGGGGATGCTTTAGAATGCTATATTCAGGTTCCTAATAATATTTGTGAAATGCTTGTGGAAAAAGCTTATATTGCTCTGGATGGTATTAGTTTAACTATTGTATCTGTGGATTATAAAAATAATGTGTTTTCTGTAATGTTGATACCACATACAAGGGAAATTACTATTGCAAAATTCTTTAAACAAGACTACTTGATTAATGTAGAAGTTGATATTTTAAATAAGTCAATTTTTAACTACATGAAAATCTTTATGGAAAAAAATAAAGGAAATTTGATAAATGGGTGATATTATGGATGCTTTTAGAAATACAGTGGTAAATGTAAAAATTGAAAATGTTTTAAAAGCGATATCTGATTTAAAAAATGGTAGATCTATTATTATTGTAGATGATAATGGGAGAGAAAATGAGGGCGATCTTGTTGCATCTTGTGAAACTGTAACTTTACCTACTATTGATTTTATGATAAAGCATAGTTCTGGGATTTTATGTATGGCAACTACATCTAATCAAATTCAAAAATTAGGATTAGATAAGCTTGTTTCTAAAAATCATAAAAAAGATAATTTTGAAACTGCTTTTACTATGTCTATTGAAGCAAGTAGCGGAATTTCTACGGGTGTTTCTGCTATGGATAGATTAAGAACTTTAAAAGTCGCAAGTAAATTAGATGCTAAAATGGATGATGTTGTTTGCCCTGGGCATGTGTTTCCTTTGCAGGCAAGTGATGGGTTACTTGATGAAAGAAAAGGACACACGGAAGCAAGTGTTGAAATATGTAAGCTTGCTGCGGTGGGTGAGAGTGCTGTAATTGCTGAATTACCTTCTTTATATGGTGGTAAAATGATGAGTGGTGAAGAATTAGATTTTTTTGCTAAAACTTATAATCTTACTGTAATTTCTGTAAATGATATTCTTATTTATAAAAAATCTTTGGAATCCTACAGATGTTATATGTATAGTCAAGCTAAACTTCCTACTGAGTTTGGTAATTTTATGATATCTATTTATTTGAATGATAAAAAAGAAGAATTAACTGTTCTTTCTATGGGTGATATTCAAAATCATGATTTTGTTCCTGTGAGGTTACACTCTAAATGTTTAACTGGTGATAGTTTCCATTCTATTAAATGTGATTGTAAATATCAGTTACATTCTGCTATGGAATATATAGCTAAAAAAGGTTATGGGGCAATTTTATATTTAGATCAAGAAGGTCGTGGTATTGGATTAGCTGAAAAAATTAAAGCATACTCTATGCAAGATAAAGGTATGGATACTATTGAAGCAAACTTAGCAATTAATCAGCCTGTTGATGCTAGAACTTTTGATTTTGCTATTGCTGTATTAAAACAGCTTAATCTTAAATCCGTTGAGCTTATTACTAATAACCCTAAAAAATTAGATTCTTTAAAATCTATATTTACAAATGATAGTATCAAGATGTATAATATTGTTGCAGGTGTTACAAATGAAAATAAAGATTACTTAGATGTAAAAAGAAGTAAAATGAATCATAAATTAAAGTTTTAATTCTTATAATTTATAAAATATAGGAGATACCATAAATTGAAAATAGCTATTATTCAAGCTCTTTGGAATAAAGAAATTACTGATATGCTTGTTAAACAGTGCGAAGATAAATTATTTGAATCTGGTTGTGAGATTCTAAAATATAAAGTAGCTGGAGCGGTTGAACTACCTGTTATGGCAAAAAATGTTATTATTCATAAAAAAGTTGATGCGGTTATTAATATTGGTGTTATTATTAAAGGTGATACCGATCATTATGATTTTGTTGCTCAGCAAGTTAGTTATGGTTGTCAAAAAGTTGCTATTGAAACTTCTGTTCCTGTTATTTTTGGAATCTTAACTACTCCAAATAAAGAGCTTGCTATTGCCCGTGCTAATGGAAGTCATAGTTCATCTGGGATTGAATGGGCCTATACTGCTATTCATATGGTTAATTCTATTCAAAGTTTATTAAAAAGATAAAAATACAATATGATAAATATCGCTTTTGCAACTAATAAAAATTATGCTATCCATATGGTTGTTGCAATTGCTTCTATTTTAAGCAATAATAAATCTAATAGAAATATATGTTTTTATATTTTGCACTCTGAGCTTGATTCTAAAGATATTCAAAATATTGAAAGTGTAAAAAAACTTGCAACTTCCTTTAAAGTTCAATTTGTTTTTTTAAATCTTGGTGATAAATTTAGTAATTACTCTTTAGATGGATATTTTTCTAAAGAAACTATGTATCGTTTATTGCTTGCTGATATATTAACTAATATTGATAAAATTTTATATTTAGATCCTGATATTGTTGTAATTAAAGATATATCTAAATTATACAATGAAAATATTGATGATTTTTATATTGCTGGAGTTAAAGATTTAATTTTGTTTCATCTTTTGCGATCGGATGGAAAAGTTAATTATAAAAATGAAAAATATTACTGGGAAGATTACTATAAGCATTTAGGGCTTTCTATGGAACAAATGTATAGTTATGTGCAGGCGGGTGTTTTGCTTATAAATCTAAAAAAAATTAGGCAAGATAAAAAAATAGATGAAATAAATTCTATTATTGATAAATATAAGTATTTAATTTTTAACGATCAAGATGTTATTAATATTGTATTTAAAGATAATATAAAATTTTTAGATGGTAAGTGGAATTTTACCGATCCTAGGAATCAATTACTTTATGGAAATTTAGTTGCTAAAGAATACTTAGAATGGGGAAGTGCAAAAAAAAATCCTGCTATTATACATTATACAGGCAAAGATAAACCGTGGAATTTTAAAAAAAACTATTTGTTATTGTATTTTAATGAATATTTAAAATATAGGCAAAAAACTGTTTATAGATTCAATTCTTTTAAATTTGGTTTAATTTATATTTTAAGTAATATAAGGGCGATTATTTATAAATCTTTTAGAATTAAAGAAACGAGTAAATACATTAGAATTTTTATTTTTGGATTAAAAATTGAAATTAATTGGGATAAAATTTTTAAATAAATAATATTTCTTAGTTTGATTTAGTTTTCTGTTTCCTCTGTTTCCTCTCCATCTGCTGAGTATTTTGTAGTGGTGAAGATTCTTAGTTTTGATTTGTCTAAATCTAAGACTTCTGCAATTTCTTCTAATTTATTTATTTTTGTTTCATTGGATGAATTTGATTCTATAAAATATCCATTAACTTTTTGTGGTTGTGGGTTGTATGATTTTGCTGTTTCACTAAAGCAAGAAAGGGCATGGATATTTTGTTCTTGGAAATAATCTTGGTAATCTGCATCTTTTGATAAATTAATAATGAAATTTTCAAAAACCTTTTTACCACTTTTTGACTTTAAAGATTCTCCTGAAATACTTGATTGACCTTTATCATAAATTATTTTATAAATTGTTTTATCTGTAATATCATCTTTGCTGCTAATGTAATAATCTAAATTTTCACTCTTAAAGTCATCGCTTG
>JBIIMR010000097.1:0-4195 GCA_044337895.1 Alphaproteobacteria bacterium | reverse complement strand
CCAATGTTTTTTATGTATAATATCTGCATGAATAGCCTCTATAACTAAGCTTAAATAAGGTTTGCCATTTCTTTTAATGCAATCAATATCATAGTATTTTATACCAGATGTTTTTTTATTATTTGTTTGCTGATATTTATCTTTTAACTCATTAAATTCTGTTGTGTTGATTAAATTTAGATTTACGAGTCTAATTAAAAAAGCCTCAAAAGATACTGAAAATTCAGTTGCTAATGCTTGAATATTTTTATATAAATTATTAGGTTTAATATTTTTAAACTTACTGTCTACTAGATTCTTTGGCATTAAAATATTGGCAGCAAATTTATTACACCAGACTTCTTCTTTTTCTTTTTCATATAAAACATCTTTGTTATAAGAAGTATGTTTTAATAACAGGTGAGCGAATTCATGAAACATTGTAAAAATTTTACCAGAATTTGATTCTTTCCCATTTAATAAAATAATTGGTAGATACCCCTCAAAATATAAAGCACATCCTCTAAAATCATCAAATTGATAAGAAGGATGAGTATTACTTTCAAAAATTAATACCCCTGTATTTTCTATTAATGATTTAATATATATTGATTTTTCAATAGCATTTTTTTTACTTTTTATATACTCGTCATTTATATTTATTTTTTTACGAAAATCATTGGCAATTTTACTAGCATCATCTTTAATAGAAAAAGAATTAAAAGATAAATTAACAAAATTAGGTATATCCACCGATAACTCAGTTGCAAGTTCAATATAATTTATTCTATTTTCTTTTGCGGTGTTGATTGCTAATATTGCATTTTTAGAAAAATCTTTAGAATAATCCTTATTCCTAAAATCTGCAAATATTTTTTCATTGGTAGGTAACTCAGTATTAAAAAAAAAGAAATAAGATCTATTATAGTACTTTGCTAACTTTTCTAACTGTTTATTTGTGGGTAATTTCATTCCACATTCCCAATCAGATAAATTTTTAAAACCTGTTTTTTTTGTTACCTCTTCTAGGGATAAATTCAAATATTCCCTTGCATACTTCAATGAATTTACATTTAATTCATCCATATAATAAAAATCCTTGATAATTTAAACAATAAAATAAAAATATTACTAATATTAATATTCTAAATAAAATAAGTTAATTTTTATTTTCTTTTTTGAGGATGGATTCTAGTAAGCCATCTAAATCTTCTGAAAATAAAATATTGCTATATTTTTTGTTGTTACTTTCTATTGCTTGTTGAGTGTTAGAATCATCTATATGCATTCCTAGAAATTCCTTTTGAAAATGATTTCAAATTTTGTTATTTACTGTATAATTATAGCATTTAGCTAGGATTAATTCAATGGAATTATGCTCTTTCTTGCAGCCAAAGCATTTGAATTGCCTCTAGGGTTTTTTCATTTGATTTATTAGGATCATCATTAAATCCGTCTAGTTCTATTATCATTTTGTGTAGGTCTGTGTATCTTATTTGCAAAATGTTTTCTTGTGGAAATTTATCTTCTAATTTTTCTACGATATCATAAATGTCTTGCCACTTCATTTTTAATTAGCTCCTGTTAGTTATGTTTTGGGGTTATTTTCTACTATTTTAATAGGTTTTAAAATTAAATGCAATATGGAGTAGCTGGTATTCTTTTGTGTATTTATTGACTTGCAATTGTGTAATTTATGTTATTGTATTTTTGTATATTTGTTTTTGCATTATTGTTATTTGTTTTGATGTAGGTATAATTATTTGATTTTTAATTTTATTTTGATATAATATTGTTATTAAGAATATTGGAGCTGTTTTTTTTGATGAAAAAATATAATGTAGCTTTTTCTATAAACAAAAAACATATACTTTATATGCATGTTGTGCTTGCCTCTTTAATTGATAATAATAAAGATAAATTTTTTGATGTTTATTTGTTACACAATGATGGTATTTGTGAAAAAGATTTAGAATATTTTAGCAATATTTTAAAGATAAAAAATTTTCATAAAAATTACATTATTCATATAATTGATATGAATAATGTTAAAGATTTTAATACAATTGCTAATCACTCTGTTGCACATTGGGGGACTGAAGTATTTTTTAGGTTGTTTTTAGAAAATATTATAACAGAAAAACATGCTAGTGTCTTGATTTTAGACTGCGATACAATATGTATTGGGGATATATCTTTTATGTATGAATTTAAAAATCATTCTTTGATGATTGGGGATGGTTTTTTTGTAAATCAAAAATCTAAAGCCCCCTCAAGAATAAATCCTGGTGCTAGTTGTTTAAATTTAGATAGAGCTAGAAAATTAAATTTTAAAGATAAAACAATTGATTTAATTAAAAGGGTTCCAAATACAACCGATGAGGGTGCTATTGGGGAATTGTTTTTACAAGATATGCAATTTGTAAGAGAAGAAAAACTTTATACAATGTCTACACGACACAAAGTGCCTAAAAATTTGAAAAATGTTGCTTTAGTTCATTTTGTTGGTAAAAAGCCGTTTTATATGTCTTTATTTTTTAGGCACTCTGTTGCATTATCTAAAATATTTTATTATTATGTAGAATTTTTTATTCCTAAAAATAGTATGCTAGAATTTAATTTTATGAGATTTAATTCTATTTATATTACAAGATTTTATTATTCTATAATTAAGGGGCTGGGATTTAAAAAATTAGCTAAAAAAATATATAAGTTTAATGAAAATTTTTTGTTTAAAATAATTGACAAGTAAAACACTTTGAGTGAAATATAATTTTTAGCTATAAATATCTTTAAACATACCTTTTAAGCCGACTGGATTAATTGAAACAATCTCTGTGTCTGGGTAATAAATTTGTGCAAATTCTTTGAATTTTTGCCAAGTTGGATAATATTTATTGTAATAATTATGTAATGTTTTATTATCATAAAAATGATTGTTAGTCAAATCGCAGCCAACAATATAGATTCTTTTAGGGTTTGTATATAAAGAAAACTGAAGACTTGGGAAAATAACAGAACAGAAATCTCCTAAGGCTTGAGTTGTTATATCAAATGCAAATTCTGAAGAAATTCTATCACTCCAGTAATCACTAATGGATTCCCAATCTGTTCTATACCTTAAAGCATTTGCTACAATACTATCACTTTCTGGTACAATATGATTCATATCATTGTAATGTTTTTCTACAACTAAGCCATAAAATTTAATACAATTATTACCTTGGTAATTATTTATATCTTTTATCATATCTTTCTTTTCGTAAAAATCTTGAATAAAAAAATAATCTAATTTAACATTCTTTAATAAAAAAGAATGGTTTACACCAAGGTGAATTGCATCTTTTAAAGGGGTATATAGTTTAGCAGTTGGCCCTGTGCCAATTACAACAATTTCTTGATTTTGATGTTTATTTTTAAAAGGAGTAAAAGTTTTTTTATGAAG
Organism: Alphaproteobacteria bacterium; assembly: GCA_044337895.1. GTDB lineage: Bacteria > Pseudomonadota > Alphaproteobacteria > WRAU01 > JBIIMR01 > JBIIMR01. Next base: position 771 of record JBIIMR010000097.1, on the reverse strand, counting down.
TTCTGCTACTGAAAGCTTTCTTTCAACAATCCTATTAATGAAATGTTTAAGATTTGAAGTATCATTTGCGATTTGATTAATTTTTGCAGTAATGTCTAAAATGTTATTGGGATTATTATTATTATTATTATTTTTAGTATCTATTTTGTTAGTTAAGATGTTTCTAATTAACTTTTTTTTAGATGGATTTTTGATAAAAGTAGATAGCATATCTATAAATAGTTTTTTCATAATATATAATTCTTTATCCTTTAAATTTTAAATAATGTAAATATTGTAGTATATTAAAAAATAAATGTAAATATTTTTATTGGGTTATGGAATGGATGTAAGGGCTTGATTTTATGCTTTGTAAAATTACATCTGGGATATGGTAAGTTTTGTTTGTGGTGAAAATTGCTTCGGTTTTGTCTTCTAAAATTACTTTTATTATAAGTTTAGTGTTGCCCTCTTTGAGGGTGTTAATTCTGTCTCTGATATAAATTAATCCTTGTTTGTTTGTTAGGGTAATTTCTATATCTTTGTTGGAATAATCTTTGAGTAAGCTTTCTGTAAATAAAATTATATTTTCTATATAAACTCTTTCTTGTGATTTTTCGTTGTTTGTTGATTTTGAATCTTCATATTTAATATTGAGTTTAAGTAAGTAAATTTCCCCTTCTTTTAAAATATGGGAAAATTTACTGTAGTTGCTGCCAAATAGTGCTAATTCGTAGACTCCTTTAGTATCTGAAAATGTTAAATTGCTAATTTTTGCTCCGCTTTTTGTTT
>JBIIMR010000096.1:0-4228 GCA_044337895.1 Alphaproteobacteria bacterium | reverse complement strand
CTTCCCCCTGTTGTTTTATAACAGATGCTATTTCCTTTAATTTTTCAATGTTTTTTGCATCTATTTTAAATTTTTGCCCTTCTTTATGCTGTGCTTTTTTATAATCTTTAGATTGTAAAACTATAGAGTTTTCTGCTAAAAAATACTCATCAAATATTTTATTATCTAAAAAATTATTAAAAATAATCCCATCATTCAAAGCATTATCATACTTTTTTTTCACCTTTAACAAAATTTTCACCCCCCAAATCTAGAAATATCTTAATTATCCACACAATTCCCCCACAAAAATCAATAATACCACATTTTAAATAATACAATATGTAAATAAATATTTGTTTGATAATATATAATTATAATATTAATATTAATATTATAATTATAATTATATATTAAATCGTATCAGGATAACGTAAATATGAACTATTATAAAAAAATTGAATTTTACATAAAAAATTTAAAATTTATAAGCTTTTTCAATAAATTATATAAAAATAAAAAACTTTTAAATCAAAATAAAATTACCCAAATAGAATCCACATCCCATTCCTTATTACAACTTTCATACGAACAATTAAAAAACCAAAATAAAAAATCTATCTTATTTGTTGCTTGTTTACATTTTAATGGAGGAATAGAAGAAAGATTATATAAAATAACAAATCTCCTAAAAAATAAATACAACATCTTTATTATAAGTATCAACAGTTTAAACTTTTATAAATTATATCAACCCTATATTTATAATTATTCTATGCCTTCTTCTTTAAATAAAATTGAACAAGAACTATTTTTAAAAAAAATCATTTCTTATCATAATATTCAATTTACATGTTTTGAAATTGGATACATTCCCGATAGTGATGTCAATCAATTAAAAATCAACAATAATAAAATAATTGCAATTTTTCATGAAAGTATAGATTCAAATAATAATAAAATAAATTATAACAAAACTATTTTAGATAGCGATCATGTTTTTGCTGTTACAATCCCAGCTTTATCAGCATTACCATGTAAAAATAAATCATTATTTTTAAACGGAACATTAGAAATCAAAAATTATTACCAACAAAATAACAGTAATAAAATTTTAATAGCTTGCAGGCTAGACTACGATAATTTCCACTCTTTTCTCAAATATTTAATGATTTTTTTAAACAAACATAATTTCTCAGTAGACTTAGCAGGAATAAATAATGCTTATAATACTAATATAGAAAAAAAATTATTATCCTTAAATCCCAATATAAATTTTATAGGATTTATAGATACTATAAATTACTTAAAATCAAATCCTAATAAATATCTTTTTATTGCAGGAGTAGGACAATTCTTAATGGAAGGCATATCCTTAAATTTTCCTGCACTTTTAGCTACAAAATATAATAAATTTACCTTTATAAACAAACAAAATTTTCTTGAATATTATAATAAAACAAATAGTGCAACTTTAATTATTCTTGAAGATGAAAATCAAGTTATTAAAGACATAACTTCAATTCAAAATGGAAATATTGATAATTTTCAATTAATAGATCTCGCCCAAAAGCATATGTTATTTTCAAACCATGTTAATAATTTTATAGATACAATTGAAAATTTATAATACAGTCAAAAATGTTTAATTTAAAACATTAAATTTTTTTTACAAAAAAATATTCATAATTAGATCTTCTCAAACTTTCTTTCATTTCATCATAAACATTTAATTCATAACCAAATTTATTTTCGATTACTTCATAATTATTTTGAATAAGAATATTTTTAAATTCTTCTGTTCTAAAAGTAGTAAATGATAAAAAATTTTCATTATAATTATTATTTTTACTCTCAAAATTACCACTCCCATCATTTTATTCATTATTTTTAATACATTAAAAACATAATCTTTTGAAGCCATATGTGGAAAAACAGCAGCACATAAAATAAAATCAATCTTATTTTTGCCAATCTTTTTTAAGGCATCATTTGGATTTTCTACACTTATTAAGTTATTTTTAAAATTGTAAATTCCCATAAGTTTTAATTGTTTTTGAGTTTCAATAATATTAGCCTTAGATATTTCTATAGAATAAAACCTATTAAACATTTGACACAAAAATCTAGCCTTAACTCCACCTCCAATACCCCATTCTAATGAATCATAATACAATTAAAATTTTAATATATCAATCTATTAAATAAAGTGCTATTTTTTACATGCTATTATTCTAATTAAATAAGGATTATCATCTCCCACAACTGATAAATTATCACTTTCAGTGCTTTCCACTATATCAAATTTTAAATTTATTAATTTATTTTTAGTTTGTTCATAATTTAAGTATCTCCTATAATGATCCGTATAATTTTCATTATTACTAATTTTAACACCTTGTGTTAGCATTTTATCTTTATCACTTCTTGCTTCTAAAAATAAATATCCATTATTGATCAAACTATCATACACCCATTTTAAAAAACTATCTTCATCTTTTTCATTAATTGAATGTAAAGAAAACCTAGTATATATATAGTCTATTCTAAAATTAAATTCCCCCATATTAGCCATGTCCATTACTTGAAAATTTAAATTATCTGCTTTATATTTTGCATTCAAAAATTTAATTTCATCTAAACAAAAATCAACTCCTACAGTATTAATATTGTTTTTAGCAAAAAAAATAGAATCTCTTCCATTCCCACATCCAACATCTATAATATTTTTATCTAATTTTTTATCTAATTTTTCAATAATATACCTAGCAAAACTACTTTCTTCATTTGGAATTTTATTTTTATCATAATAATTCATCCAATATTTATTATCATCAATATAAGTCATTTTATTTTTCCATTTCATCTATATTTTTAATATAATTCTTTAAAAAATCAACATTCAGATGAGTGTGAGTTTTTCTTAAACTCCAATAATCAGAATATGTATTAACAAGTACTGTTCTATATTTATTTGGAACATAAAACATTTTTCCTTCAAACATCATTTTTTTTAAAGGGAATATATCATTTATATTATGAATTCTAGGTTGATACACCCCAAAATTAACTGCTAAAAAAATATTTCCTACAGTTTGAATATTCTTATCAAATTTACTAATATTACTATGTAATTCATCCCAATTTTCACATTTTATAGATATATAATCATTTTTTGAAATATTTTTTCTTAAATTAATAATTTCTTTTTTTGTATTATTAAATTCCTCTTCATTCAATTCAGGTAAATAATCATAAACAAAAATCTCAATACCACAATTTAATGTTTGACTCTGAATATAAAAATGAATAAATCTACTGCCATTACTAATCTGTTCAGAATTATTATTTATCCTACAATTATGCATCATAAAAGAATTATTTGCATTTTCCAAAAATAATTTATAAAATTTTTCAAAATCCTTCCTAGTCATACCTATATCAATATCATCATCCCAAGAAATAAATTGACTATTCCTTACACACCCCAAAAGAGATCCAAAATCAAGCCAATATTTAATATGATGCAATGCACAAACCTTATCAAAAATCTCAAGTAATTCAACAGATCTTTTTTGAATAATTCTTAAAGGATAATTTTCATCATTAGAAAATATTTTTTTATAATAAACTTCTTGCATAATATTTTCTAAATGTATAATAGAATCCTGGATCTTATTTACCTTATTCTCGATATTATTTACCTTATTGTCTATATTATTCTTTTTCTGTAATTTTTTGTTATTAAAAAAATTATTTAAAATTTCTTTTATAATCATAATTAATTTTATCATTATACTTAAAATACTCCTATTATTTAAACTTTAAAATTTTCAACATTAAACATTTATCAAAAAACCAAATCAAAGATATTTTTGCAAAGGCAGGGATAAAGCCGCAGGTTCCCTCAACGAGCTACCTTGTTACGACTTCACCTCATCATTCCTGCACCCCCTCTTGTCATTCTCAGCACGAGGCAGGAATCTCCTTTCAATTCAATACTCCCCCATCTAACCCCGCCCCACTCAAACAATCCAAAATCCCATACCACCAACCCCACCCACCACAAAAAAAAGCCCTTATAAAACTGCTAATTAACAATCTTATAAAGACCTTTTGGGCATTATCAAACGATGAGGTAAGTAGGTGGCAAATAGAATATAAAGAATACTTGAGTTTTTTATTTAAAATTATCTTTAAACTAATCAAAGATATTTTTGAAAGGAGGTGATCCAGCCGCAGGTTCCCC
>JBIIMR010000010.1:0-14137 GCA_044337895.1 Alphaproteobacteria bacterium | reverse complement strand
CTTCTTTTATTAATTTATTGTTTTGCTAGAAGACCTTCCTTTATGGGGGGTTGTTCTGGCGTAGGTGTTTGTGAATTTAAGAAATATTGAGCTGGAGGACCTTCTTGATTAGGGGGGTTGTTATGGCTTTATTTTTTTAATAATATAATTTATAATTAGACTGGACTAATATAATTAATTAAAAAAATTGCTTTTAAAGGAAAAAACACAATGGATGAAAAAATTAGAAATAAAAAAATTAACAACTTAAAAAAATCAATCTTAACTGCCTATATTTTGTGGGCTTTTTGTGGTTTTTTTGGGATTCATAGATTTTATTTAGGAAAAAATTGGACTGGATTTATTTATTTATTGACTGGTGGTTTTTTTGTTGTTGGGTGGTTGGTAGATTTATTGTTAATTCCAAATATTGTGTCTGAATATAACGATACAATTGATTTGGATTATAGCAAATAAACAATTTTTTAATTTTTAAACTTGAAAATACTTTCTTTATTATAAATTTCTTTTTTTGACCTTAATTATTTTGTAAATAAGTTATTTTTTAAATGACAAATTAATCTTATAGATTTTTAGATATTTATTCTTAGATATGTAAAAATTTTATAAATACTTTTTTGTAATTAACTATTTGTTAATGATTTATTGTTATATACTTTTTATACAATAATGTATTTATATATTCTTATATGAATTATTGAATGCAATTAATGTAATAGATTTTGTTAAAATGTTTATTTTGTTTAATTTATTTATAATGAAGGGGTTTTTTTAAATGGTCGGGGATTTAATTTTTATTTATTTTGTTGCTTTGTTGGTTGCTTGTGTGATATATGCACCTTTTTTTCTGTTGTTTAAAAAGGTTTTATTTTCTCCTGTAAAGTTTTCTATTGGATATGTGAATGTTGTTTTTATATTCTTTGTTTTTGATGTTATATTCTTATCTATTTGGTATTTTGTAAAAATGCTACTTGTAAAAAATACAAATCATGTTTTACAAATATCTGTAGAATTTACATTTGTGATTTTATCTCAGTTTGTGATTGCATATATTATGGCGAATTTATTGAAAAAAAGATTTATTCTTGATAAGCTTATTACAAATAATAACATTAAAACTAATAATGTTAACTTGGGCTTTATGAAAAAATCTAAGTTGGATCTTGTTGTATATAAAAATATATTATTTTTTGTTATTATGAAATTTGTTAGTCCTATTGTTATTTTAATGTTATATTAGTTTTTTTAGATACTATTAGGTTTTATTATTTAATTTAGTGGAAAGGGTGTTAGCAAATGTTTATAAAAGTGAATAAATTTATAATTATAGTTTTTTTATTTATAGTTTTTTTTATGGGGAAAAATAATTTTGTTAATGCCGATGAAGCTCAAATAACTTTTGCTCCTATTGTAAAGCAAGTTGCAAAAACAGTTGTTAGTATCTATGCTATTAAGATAGAAGGAAATAAAAAATCTGGTAATGATAATAAAACTGTATCTATTGGTTCTGGTGTTTTGATTGATAAAAATGGGTTAATTGTTACTAATTATCATGTTATTGATTCTGTTGAAGATATAAATGTAATATTACTAGATGGTAGAGAGTATAAGGCAAAAATTATTGCTAGTGATGAAAATTTAGATTTGGCTCTTTTAAAAATTGATTCCGTTGATAAATCTATTTTTAATTTTCTTCCTTTAAAAAGTGATACTAATATATTGGTTGGAGATGTGGTTTTAGCTATTGGAAATCCATTTGGAATTGGGAATACTGTAACCCTTGGAATAGTTTCTGCTATGGCTAATAAAAATAACTTTATTTCAAGTGTAGGGCATTTAATTCAAACTGATGCTGCTGTTAATCCTGGAAATTCTGGTGGTGCTTTGGTTGATACCTCTGGTAAGCTTGTTGGTATTAATTCTGCTATATATAATAAAAATGGGATTATGAATAATGGAATCGGATTTGCTATTCCTGTTGAAGTGGTTAAATTATTTGTTGATAGGGCTTTATTGGGGCAAAAGGTTCGTAAATATTGGATTGGGGTTGGTGCCAGTGATGTAAATGATTTTATTGCTAAAGAAGTTGGACTTAAAATTCCTAAAGGGGTAATTGTTGGAGATATTTATAAAAATGGACCTGGTGAAAAAGCTGGGTTGCAGGTGAATGATGTTATAGTTAAAATTAATGATAAAGAGATTCAATCTATGACTGAGTTATCTTTTATGGTGGCTTCTTATGTTGGAAATTCTAGTTTAAAATTAAATGTTTTTCGTAAGGGAAAATATATTAAATTAAACTTAATTCCTGAGTTACCAGATGAAAAAACTCCTAGGGATATTGTTTTGATTAACAAAAACAGTCCTCTTGATGGAATTAGTATTGCTAATAACTCTAGTGCTATAGCTTATGAAATCGGTAATCCTTCTACTGCTAATGGGGTTGTGATTTATAAAATTAATATTGGGAATTTTTTGTATAAAATGGGTGTTGATAAAGGGGATTTTATTAGGGAAATAAATGGTAAAAAAATTAAAAATGTAAAAGATTTATTGAATATATTGGATAATGTTCCTTTGAGTGTTGATAAATACCATATTACAATTGAAAAAAATGGAGAGTTAATTGATTTTAGTGTTAATAGGTAGTAATATTATTATTAGTGATAATTAAATTGTATTTTGGTAATTGTTTGAATGTTTGATGTTTGAAGATAAAAAGCTTTTTAAAAATCTTCCATTATATGAAAGATTAAGACCTAAAAATTTTACAGATTTTGTGGGGCAATCTCATATTGTAAATAATAACTCTATTATTGATTTAATGATTTCTAAAAAAGAAATTTTTTCTATGATTCTATGGGGACCTCCCGGAGTTGGTAAAACAACTTTAGCAAAATTAATTGCTAATGAGTTTGATTATAAAATCGTTCAATTTTCTGCAGTAGTTAATTCATCTTTGGATGTAAAAGATGTAATACTTGATATGTATAAAAAAAAACTTTATCATGAAAAAATTATTATTTTTATAGATGAAATACATAGATTTAATTCTAAACAGCAGGATTTGTTTTTACCTTTTTTAGAAGAAGGTTATATTATATTAATTGGTGCGACTACTGAGAACCCATCTTTTAGTTTGAATAATGCTTTAATATCTAGGTGTAGAATTATTGAAATGCATCCTTTAAATGAAAAAGATTTTTTAACATTATATGAAAAAGTTCAAAATTTTTTTGATTATTCTATAAATTTAAAAGCATCTGTTTTAAATTACATTATTAAACTATCTGGTGGGGATGCAAGATATTTTTTAAATATGATTGAAAATATTTTAATGATTCCAAATTATAATGATTTAGAATTGGAAGATATGCAAAAATATTTGACTAAAAAAATATCTTTACATGATAAAAATAAAGATGGACATTATAATTTAATTAGTGCTTTGCATAAATCTATTCGTGGGAGTGATGAGCAGGCTTCTTTATACTGGTTTTACAGAATGATTGAAGTAAATGAAGATGTAAATTATATTTTAAGGCGGCTTGCTAGAATTGCAACGGAAGATATTGGGCTTGCTGATATGAATGCTAGTGTGTTTGTTATGAATGCTTGGGAAGTATATAAAAAACTTGGAGATGGTGAGGGAATTTTAGAGATTGCTAAGGTGGTTGTGTATCTGGCTTTGGCTCCTAAATCTAATTCTATTTATTTAGCTGAAAAAAATGTAAAAAATAGGGTGGAAAAAACTAAAAATGTTAGTCCTCCTAAACGAATTTTAAATTCTCCTACTAAAATGATGGATGATTTGGGTTATGGAGATGGTTATATTTATGACCATGACGAAAAGAATTCTTTTTCTGGGTTGAATTTTTTTCCTGATAAAATGCAGAGGGAGAGCTTTTATAGTCCTAAGGATATTGGTTTTGAGAGGGAATTGAAAAAACGAGTGGATTACTTCAATAAACTAAGAAAAGAGCGGGATGGGGAGTGAGATGTTTTTTTTGTGGAGTGGGGGATTTTAGCATTTAAAACTCCATAATTTAAAAAATAAAAAAACTATGAATATTTTGGTTGAGGGTAAAATGAGGGGAGAAGAGGGGGGTTATTTTTTGAGGAAATAAAACAAAGTAATAGTTAAAAGTAAAAATAAAATTGAGATGCTTCCTATTATTATTGATCCAATTTTAGGGTCAAAAAATCTAACAAAATATACACAGCTTGCACTACCAATACCAACCATTGCCTCTTTGCTTAATAAAGCATTGGATTTTTGAGCTTGAGTGTCTAATAAGGTTATTGCACATTCTATTATAGATAATGCTAAAACCCAAAAAAAAGCACCGATAAAAGTTGTAACATAAAGATAAGGTGCGAGTAAAATTAAAATAATTGCTACAAGAAGTGGTAAAATTAAGGTTATGGGATTTTTAATATTGCTCATTTTTTTAGCGATCGGAAGTTGAAAAAAAACAATTATTACACTATTTAGCATTATCATAATACCGTACCAAAATGGTATAGCTCCTAAATTTTTAATTAACAATTGTGGTAAAATTGATGCAAAAGAAATTAATTTTACACCAGTTACAAAACCAACTAATCCCCAAATTATACCCTGCTTAGATAATAGTTGCTTTAAACTAAAATCATTTTTAGGAAGTATAATATTTTTTAGTTTTGATTTAATAAAATGCTTTTCGTATAAAATTGTTGAAACTAATAAAATAAAAATACAAATATAAATCATTGTATTTTTATTGGTAGTTTTATGTGTATTTATTATAATTGCTAAACCTGCAAGTAAACTGCCAACATTAATTGCTATTTTATTCCAAGCTGCTGCGGTTGTAAGTTTTGATGAATAATATTTTAGCATATAGCCACTAATTGCAATACCAAGTGAAAAAAAGATAGATCCTATTAAATAGATATCTTTTAAAAACATAATAAGACCAATTTGAGCTAAAATAAAAGCAATTAAAGTAAGTTTATTGTTGAAAAATAAGAAAAAAAATGGAGTAAATAAAATAAATAATCTGTAACCTAATACTAAAACTATATTAGATGTTGCATCTAGCCAAACATTTGCCATGGATAAAATAAAAAAAAGAACAAAAGCAGAGGTTAATCTGGAAGTATAAATATCTAGTTGTTTTAACATAAAAGTGACTATTAAAAATTAATTTATTACTATATTTTTTTCTACAAAATCAGATACCTTTTGTAAATTATTTTTTAAAGATGGATAATTTTTAGACTTTAAGGTTATAGAACCTATAAAATCGCTATTATCTTGTAAAATATGTTTAACTGTATCTTTAATTTTTTTAGAAAAATTAATATCAACAAAAAATGTATCTTGTGATAACATCTGATTAATTTGATCTGTTTCAATTAAAGAAGAGAGTGTGCCTGTTTTAGGAGCTTGAAAGAATCTTACTCCGCAATAAAAATTCAAATTTAAATTTTTATTTATATTTTGCTTGTTGATATCTTTACAACTCCATAAAATCCACTCTTTAAATGGATCAAAATCTTTAAAGGCAATTGAGGCGGAATCCCAAATTTTAGCACCTGCTGGGCGAATATTTGGTTCTACTGCTATTACATTTTGGGATGATAATACTAATTCATTATGGCAAGCACTACCATTATATCCTACTAAATCTGCTATAAATTTACCTGCTGTTTTGAGTTTTTCTTCTAAAGATTTTTCTAAAGGAGCAGGAACTATATATTCGTATTCAAAACCATCTTTTGTATTATTTTTTTCTGTTATAAAAGAATAGCCATTAACATGATCGAAACTGTATTCTTTTGCTATTACATCATTTGAGATAGAAAATTTGGGAATTAGATCTTCTACAATCAAACCACCTTGTGTAACATATTTTTTAGTTAAATCCCATGCTAATTCAATATCTTTTGTAGTTGCAAGGTTAATGCAACCTCTACTATTGCCTTCTTGAATTGGTTTTAAAAATAGTTGATTGTTATGTTTTTCGCATAAAGACTTTAGATCTTCAAAAGAATGAATAGGGTAAGAATTGATTTTTTGATACCAATTGGGTAGATTTTCTTGATTATTTTCTATTTCTCTAAAAAGTTTTTTATCAAGAGCTGCTTTAATTTTAGTGGGATTATGACCTTTTAAGTTAAAATGGTTCGATAAAATTGAACCTAACTGAGTTCCTGGGTCTGAAAATGGTAACACTCCAATAACATTTAAAGTATGATTTTTTAAAAAATCTAAAACTATGTTAAGATTTTTTGCATCTTGGGTTAAATCTACATCTATTGTATAGTCAACCACATCAATATCTTCTTTTGTGGGGGATTTTTTACATAATACAATGGAGGCATTTTTAACTTCTTTGGCTATATTACGAATTTTAATAACATCATAAATTCTAGTATTATTGTATCCTATAACAAGTAAAACATTAGTCATAGTTTTTTATTCCTGATGGGTAGTGATTTTATAAAATGGACCTTTACTCCGATAAAGCAGTCTTGGTATAGTAAAAAAATTAGCAGATTTTGCGATTTGGTTAGCTGTTTTTTCATCTAAATTGAGTTTGCCTCGGGAATGTAAAACATTGTGATTATCTATAACTGTAAATGTTCCTGTATTAGTATTAGCTGAAATATAAGAAACAGTACTTGCAAGTTCCTTTATTTTTTGCAATAATGCTGAATGTTCTTTATTAACTGCTTTCATTCTTTCGCCTGTTAAGTTATCTATTCTGCAATCTAAGTAAAGTTTGAGATTGTTATCTTTAGATACTTCTAACATGGTTCTTGTTCTTTTTTTTTAAATACCAACATTTTTTCCTGATACAAATTCAACTTCTAAACTGAATAATTTTTCAATCTCTTCATCATTTAGTTTATTAATAATATCTTTGGTAAAAATTAAAGTAGTAGTAGTTTTTGTTTGATCACGACATACAGTTAAAGCTAATAAATCTGTTGAAATATCTTCGTATAAATCATCTTGATGTGGGGTTATTTCTCGATAACCGTTACCCCATTCTTTACAATCAATACCTTCTGGTTTTAAATAAAGGTTTTTATGATCCTCGTAAGGGTAGTTAGTATCATTTAATCGTACCAATTCACACATTGATTCGTGAACTAGTAAAGCTAAATTAGGGTCATCATTATTAAAAATATTATTACATGATATTGCAACTATATTATTAGTAGATATTTTGCTTAAAATATCTAGATCTTTATCTTTAATATTATGCATTAATAAAGATATTAAATCTAATTTTAAATAATGGTTATTAATATTTTTTATTTTGGATTTATACCACCAACTATCGACATTTTTTGATAAATAAGAAAAGTCTAGATTTATCATTTTATGTAAATTAAACTTTGAGCGGATATCTTTTGCTGATAAAATATGATTAGAAACTAACATAATTCTTATTTCAATAAAATAATTAAGTTATATTTTAAAATAAATTAATTAATTTATACTAATTTATTGAAATAAATTAATTAAATGATATTTGTTGATTAGAGAGTAGCATATATTCAGTGATGTGTCAATTTTATTATGCTTATTATTATGTAATTATTATGTAATTTTTAGAGGATTGGGTGTAAAAGAGGGGCGGGGTATTTTGGAATTTTTTTAATATTATTTTATTGATTTTATAGTTGGTTTTTGTCTACATTATTTACAATATTAACAAAATTTTCCATTGTATTGGTTTATTTATTCCATTTGCTAACACCTGTTGGAGAATTTTTATTTATATCCTTGCTTAACAAACAAGTAAATGGATTTTCTAAATATCCTATTTGTGCTAAATCATAATCTTCTTTGATAAACCAGCTAGAGGAACTCATAGAGTTAATATCACATTAGTATATATAGATTTTTGTCCTCTGTTGTAAGTATCTGTTTTATTTTCATGTTCAACTGTAAAAGCATAGCTAGAGTTGCTTTCAAAAGATATAATTTTATTTGCAAAAAAAATCTTTGGAAGTTTAAATGAGCTTATATAATTTCCATATGAGGTAATTATTTTAACTTTATTATATATTGTTAATAAGTTATATAAGTATTCTGCTGTATCTGTTGCCAGTTCATTAAACTCTGATTGAGTTGATATAGTGTAATCATAATCTTGTGGGCTTAAAGAGTTTTTATAATCCATTTAGGGGGGTGAACTATCAAGAATAGAATTAGTTTAGGTTGAGATTTGACCCGCCAAATAAGTAGCCATATTAAGATTACTATTGTATGATGGGTATAAATTAATAGAAATACCTGAGCATTACATTGGAATATGTAATGGGTTGATTTTTTAATAAAGTTTGTGGTAAGAAAAAACTAGGGATATTATTTCAGTCGCTTGTAGTTACTTTTATTGCATTGTATGTTTTTAGAGAAAAATGCTTGTATTACAAGGATAAATAAGCATAAATATATATTTGATAATTGAAAAATATTTGTATGTGAAAAATGATAAAATGTAAGAATCGGTTTAAATGATTAAAATTTATTATAAAAATAAGGAATAATAATATTATAGTAGTTATATATTTTTATTTTTTTTACTTGTAAATTGTGTGGAAGTGTGGTATGTTTAATTATTGATTTTTTTTGTGGGGGTATAGCTCAGTTGGTAGAGCGTCTGCTTTGCAAGCAGAATGTCATCGGTTCGATTCCGGTTACCTCCACCATTTAATTTTTCTTTTGTTCTGTTTTTAATGTTATTTTTTTGGGTAATTAGCTCAGTTGGTAGAGCAGCTGACTCTTAATCAGTTTGTCATGGGTTCGATCCCCATATTACCCACCAAATTTAATGTTAATTTTTATCTATCTCTTGTGTTTGGCTTTTTGGCACTATTATTACTGGATTTTTACGACTTGGATATTGGAATTGAGATTCCTCATCTTTTTCTTCTTCTTCTTCTGTATATATATCTTTTTCAGCAGATTGTGAATCTTTTTCAGCAGATTGTGAATCTTTTTCAGCAGATTGTGAATCTTTTTCAGCAGATTGTGAATCTTTTTGTGCTTCGCTTATAATTGAATTGTTTTGTTCTGTTTTGGTATTTACTTTGGTATCATTATATAAATTTTGTTGATAAGATTCATTCTGATAAGCATCTTTATAGTTTTTCTGTGTAGCAGTAGAATCATTGGAAATTTGACTTGCTGTTGTTGAACTCTGATTGATAGATTTAGTAGTGTCTAATGTATTTATTTTGTTATTTATTGTATCTATTTGTTGAGATATGTTTTTGATATCATTCCCTAAATTGTTTGGAGCATTTTTTATGTTTTTTTTATTGTTGATTTTTAGGGGAGTTTTTTTTGTATTTTGTTTATATTTATTTGATTTAACTTTAGTTTTGGTTTTATTTGCTTTAGTTTTGGTTTTATTTGCTTTAGTTTTAGTTTTATTTGCTTTAGTTTTAGTTTTATTCTTTTTTATAACTTTTTTGTTGTTATTATTTTTTTTGAAAATGATAGATTCTAATTTCTTGACCTTAAGCTCTAATTCATTAACTTGATTTTTTAATTTATAAACATCATCATCTGCCTTTATTGTAGTTAGCATAAAAAAATATGATAAAAAAAAACATGAATAATATAATATATTTTTTAACTTAATTTTCATTCTAAGATTTCTTTCATTTTAATTTAAATATTTTCAATAATAATAATTAATTATGATAATTCTTATTATTTAAAAAAATAATTAATTACAGGTTACTTATTTAATTTAAGTATCTAAGAATAAATAATGTTTTGCCAATAATTTCAAAATTATTGTTCTCTGTAAGATCTATTTCGTAGGTATCATAATTTTGATTAGAAGAAATTATTTTTAATTTATTCTGGGTTTTATATTGTAAGTTTTTAATGATTATAGAACCGTTATGGTTGATTACATACAGTCCTTCTGAAATATTATTAGTAAGGATTCTTTGGGCGAAAATAGTGTCTGATTTGTGTAAAATAGGCTCCATAGAATCATTTGGCATTTGAATAGAAAAAATTGTATCTATACTTGTTTCAAATGTTTTTTCTATCCAATTTTTGCTTAATTCAAATACATCAAAATCTTTTGATTCTTTTAAATTTTCTGGAATGTATTTTGTTTTATGGCTATAACTTGGTATCTTTATGCTATTATCTTTTGTATCTAATAGATTAATATCTTTGGAATTATTAAAAAAATAATCAATAGAAATATTAGCACAATCGCATATCTTTTTTATAGTATATAAATTAGGGCTAAATTTTCCACTAATCCAACGACTAACATTGGATTGGCTTGTTTTTATCATTTCCGCTAAATCGCTTTGTGAATTATTGAATTTTTCTTTAAGAATCTCCTGAAGTTTTTTTTGTATTTGAATGTTGAATTCTTTTTCCATCTCTTTTTTACCATTATTTATTGTTTAATATCTTTTTTATTTTTATGCTATTCATTATACATTTTTATGCTTTTATTATTGTTTTTATGTTGAATAAAGATAGATATAATATACATTATTACAATAATATTTAAAAAAGTAAAGTATAAAAGTAATTTATGTATGATTAATTTTTATGAGGTATAATTTATTAGATATTTTAATTTTTTTTGTAAAATATGTATAATAAATATTTAGAATTTAATATGGTAAAATTTAGATTATTTATTTTTTATATTTTTTTTTTTGTGGAAGAAGTAGTTGATTCTTTAATTTCTTCTTCTGATACTAAATCGTGAATTTCCCAATACATTTTACTATTTTTTATATGGGGATTGTTTTTAGCATAATCAAAACTATTGAGTCCTTTTTTATCTTTTAGTTTTGGATTAATTTCTAATGTAATTAAATAATGTAGAATCTCTGGATTAGAATTGTATTCTGCAGAATACATGATTGCATTCTTACCTTCGTCGTCTGTTTCATGGATATTAATTTCTTTTTTTACTAAATACTCTAACATATCTAAACTACTATTTAATTGAACTGCTAATAAAAAAGCATTTTTTCCTTGAATGTCTTTTGCATTTAGATTGATTTTTTTATCTAAAAGAAACTTTACTGCTGCAAAATTGCTATTACTAATTGCATACATTAGTGCATTGTACCCTGTATTACTTCTTTCATTAATATCAAAGTCTATATATGTTGTTTTTGAATTATTTTTTAACTTTACTTTTTGAGTTAATAAAAATCGCATAATTTTGATATTTGGATTGAGTGTAGATAACATAAGGCTGTTTTGACCTATTAAATTGCGACTGAATAGATCTAATCCATGGTTAAGTAAAAAACTTATACTTTCTGTGTTTTCTGTGAATTTTGCTGCTAAAATCAATGCATTATCCCCATTGTTATTCGTATGTTTCATATTGATACCTGCTTGATATAATTGATGCATGATTATTGGGTTTGGATTATAAATTGCACTGTATAATAGTGCATTATTTCCTTCTACATCTTTAGCATTTATGTCTATTTCTGAACGAATGATATTTTTGATAATAGTTTTATCTGCTTTATATTGAATAGCATACATTAGACTTGTTTTATTCTCCTTATTTACTAAAAATAAGTTAGAATATTTTAGTAATTCTAAAATAATTTCTTTTTTTAAGTTGTTTTTCAATGCATACATTAGGGGAGTTTCACCTAATAAATTTTGATCGTTTGCAAATTGTGGATTATAACCCAATATTTCTTTTAGTTGTTTTGGGTTATTATTTACTAAAAGTGAAAATATTGATATATTATTGTTTGTAATGTTGTTAGATGAAATAGATTCTTCATCATTTAAAATTGGTATATTTTTATTATTATTTGTAGTTGTGGTATAATTATTATTTTTAGAAGATTTTGCTTCTAATTTTATAGAAAATATAAGCATTAAAAAGATTGATAATAATAGAATATTTCTTAAATAAATTTTTATTAATAGATTTTTTATTAATAGATTCATAATGTTTACCTTTGATAATTGATAATTATTGACTTAAATCTTGAATTTTCCAGTAAATGTGATTCTTTGGATACTTATTAATACTTTCTATATAATTATATGCGGTTTTGAAATTTTTATCTTTTAATTTGAAGTTTATGTTTTGAATGTTAATTAAAGCATTTAATATTTCTTGATTCGCTTGTTTTTTTATAGATAAAATTAAAGCAGTTTCTCCAGATAAATTTTGATAATTGATGTCTATAATGTTTTGGTCAAGTATATATTTTAAAGTATCTAATTTATTATTAACTGCTGCTAAAGTTAAAATGTTATAACCGTTTTTATTGGTTAATCTTGGTGGAAAAGGATATTTTAATAATTCTATTAAAATTGAACTATTAGAATTATTTCCTGCTGCAATCAAAAGAGCATTTTCTCCTAATAAATTTTGAAATTCTAATAAAGCACCTTGATTTATTAGGTAATTAATTATTTTGGGACTAGAATTATTTTCTGCTGCTAACATAAGTGGAGTATAACCATTATTATTTTTGTGGTTTATAGATACCTCTGTTGCTTTGAGTATTGCATGTAAAATTTTTTCATTAGTATTATATTTTGCTGCAAGGTGTATTAATGTGTTTCCAAGGTTATCTCGTGATTCGTAAAACTCTTTTGATTTGAAAATTAATAATCTAACATTATCTTCACTGTTTGAATATTTAGCTAATACCATTAAATAATTTAATTCTTCGTTGTTTCTATGATCTAAATTTGTGCTATAATTGTAAAAAAAATCTACTATATTAGAGGGTGCATTGTTAATTATGCTTAACATTAATAATGAATTGTTATTAGTATCTAAAAAATTAAAATCTATTATATTATCTGTAAGAATTAAATCTGTGTAATTAAATTTTTTGTCTATAAGAGAATCTGCTATAGCATTACTTTGGTATTTATTCTTAAGGTTTGGGTTTGCTCCATTTTGGATTAATATTTTTATAATTTCATCTTGATATTCTACTTTAATTGCAGTATGTAATGCTGTGTAACCCAAATTATTTTGATTGTTAATATCTATTGCTTTTTTTATTAATTCTAAAATTATAGACTTGCTACTATGATATTTTATAGCATAATAAAGTGCATTATTTCCCTCATAGTCTAAATTATTGATATTTGTAGATTGGGATATTATTTCTAAAATTTTAGATTCTTCTAACTGCTTTTCAATCGCTAGCATTAAAATAGACTGGTGTTTATTATTTAATTCATTATAGTTTATTAGAGCTTTTTTCGGTTCTTCTTGAATTTTTTGCATTGGTTTTTGTGCTTTTTCTATCTTTATAACTTGATAATTCAGGTTTGTATTGTTTTTAAAATTATATACTACATATAAAATTGAAGTTATTATAATTATCCAAAATAAGATTTTCATTATTTGTTAATTCCTTTAATTAGTTAACTGTTCTAATTTTGTAAAGGCAGAACTATTGTTTAAGTAAGGATTGCTTAAAGCATAATCTAAAGCTTTTTTTTGATTGTTACTTTTTTTACCAAAGAATTTTTTACCCCCTTTATTCTCATTAATCATAAAATCTAAAATTAATGGATTTTTATTATATTGTGCAGCTATCATTAATGCATTCATTCCGTCTTGATTGGTGTAATTGTAGCTAGATTTAGTTAGTTCGTAAATGTGCTTAAATAAAGATAAATTATCAATATATTTGCTTGCTAACATTAAGATAGTGTCATTTCCATTACTTACTTTTCTGGATAATAATATATTTTTATCATTAATTAAAATTTTTATAATTTCTGAATTTTTATTATTTATTATAGCTATCATCAATGGAGAAAAACCTTTTTTATTCTTAATATTAATATTTGCACCACTATTTAATAAAAATCTGAATACATTTACATTCGTAGAATGCTCTGCTGCTAAAGAAAGTGGGGTATCTAAATTATTATTTCTTGAATTTAAAAGTATTTTTTTTGAAGTTAAAATTTCTTGAATTATTTCATCTGATTGATTACTTGTGATTGCTAAATGTAAGGCTGTATTATTATTTTCATCTTCATCATTGATATTTATATTTTTTATTGATAGTAAATATTTTATAATTTCAGGATTTTGAGTGTTTTGTGCTGCAATCATAAATGCAGTTT
>JBIIMR010000095.1:0-4352 GCA_044337895.1 Alphaproteobacteria bacterium | reverse complement strand
ATTTTCACTAGATTCATATCTAACTCTCCCTAACAGATCAGAATAACCCCACTCAGTTACCATCTTCCTTGCCAAATTAGTTGCCATTTGAATATCACCACTTGCACCAGTAGAAACATACTCTTTTCCATAAATCATTTCTTCAGCAATTCTCCCCCCAAATAAAACAACAAGTCTAGATGTAAGTTGCTTTAAAGAATTATTATATTCATCTTTTTCAGGTAAAACAGCAGTCACCCCCAAAGCTCTACCCCTAGGAATAATAGTCACTTTATGCAAAGGATAATATCCCTCAACATTAAGAGCAATTACAGTGTGTCCTGCTTCGTGATATGCGGTTAACTCCTTATCTTTATCACTTAATTGTAAAGATCTTCTCTCACTTCCCATAATAATTTTATCCCTTGCAAGTTCAAATTCTTCATGGGAAACAATAGTTTTATTTTTTCTAGCTGCCATCAAAGCCGCTTCATTTACTAAATTAGCCAAATCTGCTCCAGAAAAACCAGTAGTTCCCTTCGCAATAGTTAATATATCAAGATCTTTAGAAACAGGAACTTTTTTTGTATGAACCTTCAAAATTTTTTCTCTCCCCCCCATATCAGGATAAGGAACATTAACCTGCCTATCAAATCTACCAGGTCTAAGTAAAGCAGGATCCAAAACATCAGGCCTGTTTGTTGCTGCCAAAACAATAATTCCAAGTGTAGGAGCAAAACCATCCATTTCCACAAGCAACTGATTTAATGTTTGTTCTCTTTCATCATTTCCACCCCCAACCCCAGCACCTCTATGCCTTCCAACCGCATCTATTTCATCAATAAATAAAATACAAGGAGCATGTTTTTTAGCTTGATCAAACATATCCCTAACACGAGAAGCACCAACACCTACAAACATTTCCACAAAATCAGATCCAGAAACAATAAAAAAAGGAACATTCGCTTCACCTGCAACCGCCCTTGCAAGCAAAGTTTTTCCAGTTCCAGGAGAACCAACAAGTAAACAACCCTTAGGAATTTTTGCCCCTAATTTTTCAAATTTTTTAGGATCTTTTAAGAAGTCTACAACTTCAGATAATTCTATTTTCGCCTCATCAACCCCAGCAACATCTTGGAAGGTAACACCCCCATCTTGAGGAGATATCATCCTAGCTTTAGATTTACCAAAACCAAAAGCAGAAGATCCACCCCCACCCATAGAACCACCACTACCACCTTTATTGTTTCTAAAAAATAAAAACCAAATAATAATAAAAAACAAAATTGCTATTAAAAATGTATAAGAAGACGAAGACGAACTTTCATCACCTTTTAAAACTACAATTTCAACACCTTTATTTTTAAGACTTTTAATAAATTCATAATCATTATAAGGATAAACAGTGACATATATTTTTTTCGCTTTATCTTCAGATTTAATAGAATTACCCATAATAGTAACTTTATTAATTTCATTATTATCCAATTTTTTTAAAAATAAAGAATAACTTAATTCTTTCCTTTCCTCTTTTACTAAAGAGGAACTATATAAATTATAAATCAACAATGTTATCGCAAACACTATACTAATAATTAACCAATTATTTTTAAATTTCACTTCTTCTTCCTCTCTAAAAACTTAAATACAATTTAAACTTCACATAATTTAAGTTTATCCACAATCAATAAACTTAATTACTAAATTATAACAAAAAAAAATTTTAATACCTACTATATAATAAATTAAATTTTAAAAAAATAATTCACATCCAAATTATAAAACTTATTATTCAAAACTTCATTATAAAAAATAACAGTTTTTTCTATATTAAAACCTTTTTCATCATAAACAGCAGGCATCATTAAAAGTTGTTTTTTTAATATTTGATTTTTTTTTAATAAATTTCTACAACTAACATCATTATAGCAAATTTCCAGAATATTGTTATCATTTTTTTTTAAGAAATATTGCGAAGCATCAAAATGTTTATTTAAAATTATATCAAAAAATTTAACAATATCTTTATTTTCTCTAAATTCTTTTATAAAAATAATTGTATTTTTACCAACAATAATTAAAATATTAGATAAAGAGTAAGTATAACCAACATTTACTTTAGATATATTTGATATCAATAATCTTATACTTTTCAAATTCAAATAATTTTTCTTAAATATAAATTTAATAATAGCATATAATACCATCATTTTTAAATCATCATCTACACTTAAAAATATATTTTTATCAATATGTATCGCAGCAAATTTTTCAATAACACCTGATTCAAAAAGTATTTTCAGCCCCAAATTTTCTAAAATCATTCGCCTTAATGAATTAATTTTTATATTATTAACAACATTTACAAATCTATTATTATTAATATTTTCTATTTTTTTTCTTATTTTAACTCTTAAAAATTTTGTATTTTGATTAGAAGGATCCTCAACAAAAAATAAATTCTTACATTTCATATAATTTAAGATATCTCTTTTTCTAACATTTAATAAGGGTCTAATAACCAAAACATTTTCTATTTTAGTTTTGGCAGAAATACCTGCATTCCCAATAAAAGAATCATCATATTCATTCCTCATTAAATAAGTTTCAACATCATCATCCAAGTGATGTCCTACTGCAAGAACATTAATAGAATTTAATTTACAATAATCAACAAGCATTTTATACCTATCATTCCTTGCTTGTTCTTGTATTTTAGTTTCAAAATTAATTTTTTTTCTATTCAGAATATATGCTTCTACATAATTTTTTTGCAAATAATCAACAACCAAACTAGCTTCATTTAAAGAATCATCCCTAATATTGTGATTCACAACCAAAGCAATTATTTTTATGTTAGTTTTTTGAAAATAATTTTTCAACAAAAAAACCAACCCCATACTATCAGGACCACCAGAAACAGCAACTGCAATCTTAGAATTTACAACCACATGTTTTAATAATTTCAAAACATTAGAATCAAAAATTTCTTGTAAATTATTACTATTCACATCTTTTTTCATTTAAAATTCTATAAGAAGATAGCAAACTATTATCTAAAACAGAGCTTACATCCCTATCTCCGATTTCACTTTTAAATTTTTTCCAACTGATACAAGATTCAACTTTTTTATCCAAAAAATCAAAAGATTGACTCATTCTAAAAAGAGATACCATCAATATATCTTCTTTTTCCGAGTTTTTATATACATAAGAATAATAGTAAACAGCTTCTTCATATTTTTTATAATAAAAATTAATTTCTGCTAAATAATAATTTACATAAATAGCAGTTTTAGGATTCAACAAAGTATTATTTTTTACAATATCTTTTAATTCTTTTTCTGCAAAATCAAATTTTTCTGTTAAAATCAAATTATAGGCATTAGCAACATTCATATCATTAGTTGAGTTATTCACATTTGAATATTTAGAAACCAAACCTACTAAATAATCAATTTCCTGTTTTTTCTCCAATTTTTCTTCCACAGATTGAACTTTATCTATTGCTTCTATTTTTTCTTTATACATATTAATTTGCATTTCTTGAGCTTTAGCTTTATTTTCATATTCAATTAATTTTCTTTTTAAAACTTCATTTTCCAAATTAAGCTGATTAATATCTTTTCGCATTAAATCAACTTCATCACCATCAGCACCAAGTTGAGAAACACTTTCTTCACCTAAAAAAGCATCAGATTTAGAGTTATTTATATTCTCAGAAAGCTTATCTGAATCAGTTTTTTTATTATAAGAATCGCCTTTTTCAGGTTCAGGTGCAACAACATCATCATCAGACCCCAATCCATTATCATCCCTCAAGTCAATAACTTTCTCCAAAGAAAAAGATTTAACGGAAAAAAAAATAAAAAAAACAAAAAAGGCTATTATCCTCATATCACTAAAAACTCCTAATTATTATTTATTTTCTAAACTAGTTTTTGTTCTTCTGTTTTTAGATTTAGAAACATCAGAATCACCCACATCAATAGGATTTTCTTTTCCAAAAGATACAACTCTAATTCTTGCCTTTTCAATACCCTTATCTATATAATATCTATATATTGTATTTGCCCTTCTTTCACCAAGAGCCAAATTATATTCACGAGTTCCAACATCATCAGTATGTCCTTCTATAACCGCTTTAACATTTTTATTTTTCAATAAATAAATAATCTGATTATCCAATTTAGCAAATTCTGCTGGCTTTAGATTAGATCTATCAAAATCAAAAAATATAATGCTGCTATTTTCAAACTCTGCCAAAGTAATATTTTTTTCTAAGTCTATATTTCTATTTTTATAAGAAGATTTTGATTTATCTGCATATTTTTTTTCTAAAGAATCCTCGTTTACATTTTTTTCAGATTTAT
>JBIIMR010000001.1:0-42884 GCA_044337895.1 Alphaproteobacteria bacterium | reverse complement strand
TCTTTATAATCTACTACCTTACCTTGGAAGCTTATTGCTTTAATATTTTTATCTGCTTTGGATTTAAAAATATCAAATTTAT
Organism: Alphaproteobacteria bacterium; assembly: GCA_044337895.1. Lineage (GTDB taxonomy): Bacteria > Pseudomonadota > Alphaproteobacteria > WRAU01 > JBIIMR01 > JBIIMR01. The sequence goes on along the minus strand of JBIIMR010000001.1, from coordinate 42,802 downwards.
TGTCTGTGATATTGGTTTCTACACCTATCCAGTTGGCAAAAAAGTCTACAAATCTTAATCCACTCCTTAAAACTGTGTATTTTTTAGTGCTTTTTATATCACTACTGATTAAAATAAATGGGACTTCATAAACTTGTAAATCGTTGAAAATTCTACCTATTGTATAGGTATTGTTATCTTTTGTTGATTTTATTATTGACTGGGCATGGTCTGAAAAATATACTAATGAAAAAGATTGATTGGATTCTTTTAACATATTGTAAACTACATTAATAAAGTAATCTACCTTATTAATTGAGGATAAATAGCAGTTTAAAACTTTAGGATATTCATTGTATAATAATGGATAGTTATCGTTTTTTAATCTAGTGCAAGCATCTACATGGTTGCCATAAATATGAATAAATACTACTTTTTTATCTTTATAATTAAGTGCTGATTTAATTTTATCCATTAATGCAAAATCTCCATAGCCTATTATATCAAAAGCATAATCACTGTTTAATGCAATAGAACCTGATATATTATTAGGATGAATATGGGAATTAGAAGATAAATAATAGGTTTTATAGCCTGCTTTTTTAGATAAATTAATAACATTATTCTCAGAATTGATTACTTTAAAATCTTTAGAAGGAGAAAGATAAAGTGGTATAGCTTTTTCTGTGTTATTTGCTGGAGCTATGAATCCGTCTATATAAATTTTGGGAATTTTATCTAAAAATGGAGTTGTTTTTTCTTTGTATCCATATAAAGACATGTAATTTTTTATATTGGATTCTCCTATAATAACAACATAGGTATTATATTTTGTTGGATGTATTTTGGTGATTTTGATAGTACTTTTTTTGGTAAGAGTTGATTCTGTATTAAAATTTATTGAATATATAATATCTTTAAAATATCTATTGAGGGATTTTGAAACCTGTGTGCTTGCAATATATAAAAAAAATAAAGGGATGATAGATAAATAAACATGGATTTTTGGGAAAATTTTAGTGTTTTTATACTTTATATAAACTGGATTAACTATGTAAAATGTATAGAATAATCCTGCTAAAATACTGCCAAAAATAGTAAGATAGTCTGTTAATGGAACACTATTTAATAAATACTCAATGGACTCTTGTTTGTTGGTATTTAAAATTGTTGTAAATATTTCTTGGGTTATTCTGCCATATTGATTAATTATATGGAATAAAACTGAAATGAATATCCAAAATATTAAAAATAATCTTCTATAAAAAAATGAAAATAATAAAATTAGAATAGTGTTAAAAATTAGGTCGCCTAGTTTGATTTTACTACCTAATAATATAAGATTGATATTATAGTTTAATATTATTTCTATCAAAAAAGTAGATATGAAGAATATTGCAGTAAAAATTACTAACTTTATTGCTTCATATCTAAAGAAAAACATTGCAAAAAATGTTTTATATTTTTAAGTTAGCTAAATCTGCTAAAGTTCTGATTTTAACTGTTGATGCTTTGTTTATGCATCCAAATTGTTCAAATCTTTCTTCGCATACTTTTTGCATTATGTTTGATGCTTCTGTTAAATATTTTCTTGGATCAAATTCTGATTTATCTTCTGTAAATACTTTACGAATACCTGCTGTGAAAGCCATTCTTAAATCTGTATCAATATTGACTTTTCTTACACCATTTTTGATTCCTTTTTGAATCTCTTCTATTGGAACTCCATAGGTTTGTGGTATGATTCCGCCGTATTGATTAATCATATCTTGAATTGCTTGGGGAACACTTGAAGATCCGTGCATTACTAAATGAGCTCCGCCTGTTGCCTTTGAAATTTCTGCGATTCTGTCTATTGCTAAAATTTCTCCTGTTGGCTTTCTTGTAAATTTGTATGCTCCGTGGGATGTTCCTATTGCTACTGCTAAACTATCTACATTGGTTAATTTTACAAATTCTGCTGCTTGTTTTGGATCTGTTAAAAGTTGTTCTTTAGATAAAATACCTTCTGCACCGTGGCCGTCTTCTTTATCTCCCATTCCTGTTTCAAGCGATCCTAATACTCCTAGCTCACCTTCCACTGAAACTCCCATGCTGTGTGCTAGTTCTGTCATCTTTTTTGTAATTTCTACATTGTATTCAAAACTAGATGGGGTTTTGCCGTCTGCTTCTAAGGATCCGTCTATCATAACTGAAGAAAATCCTGTTTGAATTGCAGTTAAACAAGTTTGGATTGAATTTCCATGGTCTTGATGCACTGCAAATGGAATACCCCGGTATTCCTTTGCAATAGCATTTAACATCTCTTTAATAAATACATCTGATGCATATTTTCTAGCACTACGACTATACTGGATTACAACAGGTGAATTATGTTTTTTTGCCGCTTTAAAGACAGCATGAACATGTTCTAAATTGCTTATATTAAATGCAGGATGCCCATAGCTATGCTCGGCAGCATTATCTAATAAAACTTTTAATGGAACTAAGGTCATAATAACTTCTCCTTATGATTAATGATTAATGGATTACAAATTAATATACTTATTAATAATTTTTAAAAACACATAAATAAATATACACATCTGCCTCCATACTTAATAATTTAACATAAGTTTATTAAAAAATAGTTAATTATTTGCATTAGTGTATTTATTTTTACATAAATGTTTTATATATTTATTGTTTGTTTTATATATACTTAATACTAACTAATTATTATTAAAATATAAAGTATAAAGTGAAAAAAATGTGTGGTATAATTTTAATATTAATAAAAAAGTATTATATAATGTTTATTATTTAATACAAAATATTAGGGAAAATTATATAAATGAATATTGATTTAAAAAATATTGATACTATCAAAAATTATATTGAAAAAAATGAAATAATTTATGTCGATTTAAGATGGTTAACAGCTAAGTCTTCTGCTAATTATTATTCGTCTGTTAGTGTGCATTCTTTTTATTTAGATAAAATATATAAAAATGTTAATGTTATTGATTCTTTTGAAGATCCTTTTTTAATCCATAAAACTTTGGTGCTGATAATAGATAGTCCTTTTAGTCTAGATTTATTAAAAAATTTTAAATGTATTGAATTTCAATTAGAAGATGATTTAAAAAATAGCCCTTTAGAAATAATATTTTTAGCTCCTGATTTAGATGTGAATCGTGATATTAGGGGTGAAATTAGTATGACTTTAATTAATATGGGAATCAATGTTATTTTACATCTATTTGATGACTCTAAAAAAAATCATGTTATATATTTTAAAGAAAATATAGTAGAAATGGATTTTTGTAAAATACAATATGTAATTAACATGATTTGTAAGGTTTATAATAAAAATTATACAACAAATAATATGAAATAACATTAATTATTAAAGTATTTGTTCCACGGTTTTTTTAAAGGTAGCTTATTTGCAATAATTTTTAGAATATTGTTGTGTTCATTGAGTAAAATGTAAATAGAGCCGTTTTCTCTTAAATAATTTCTATCTATCACCTGTGTTTGATTGTAGCAAGTTGTTTTTATACTTTGCTTATAGGCGATAATTAAGTGTGCATTTTTACAATCATCAACTATTAAAAATGAATTTTTTTGAATTGTGATATTCTTATTTTTTATATTAATTAAACAGCCCATATCATCGCATTTTGAAATCTCATTAAATTTAATGTTGGAAATATTTTTAATATTTAAAAATTTCAAAATTTGGTCTTTGTTGGTATCTCCTTTATTATATATAATGTAATTATTATTGAATAGAATCGCTATTTTGAAATCTTGTGAAATTATAATATCTGGTTTTTGGGTGGTAAAAATTAAAAAATATGTAATTAATATAAAAAATATTCCTATTAACTTATAGAATCGCTGTAACAAAACTAAACAAACTAATCCACTAAAATAAAAGAAAAATCCCGGATAAGAAAGATTATTGCCTTCTACATATGATAAACTAAAATTAGCAAAAAAATCTGATAACTTTAACATAATAGAAATTCCTAAGTTGCTTATTCCTAATAAAAAGATAGCAAAATTTTTAAAAGGTAAAATTAAAAGTATAAAAGCAATTAAGCTTGGCATTATGAAAAAAGAAAAAAGTGGAATCACTAATATATTAGCTAAAAATCCTAATAATGGAATAAAATTAAAATAATGTGAAATTAATGGATTGATTAAAAAATTGATAAATAAACTTACTAAAAAAATTGTAATAAAAAATCTCACAACTATCCCTAATTTGCTTTGAAAATAGTTCTTTTGAAAATTTATAAAATAACTATTACTGTAAATAATAAATAGTGATAAGGTTGCAATAACAGATAATAAAAAACTTAATGAATAAATATAATGTGGATTAAATAGCAATAAAACAGTAATAACTAAAAATAAATTATTGATAGAAAGTATTTGTTTATTGAAAATTAATCCTATTAATAAAAAGACAACCATTAGGTATGCTCTTAATGCGGGAATCTTATATCCTATTAAAGTAATATAACAAAAAATTATAGGAATTGTAAAGATTGCTGCAATAATTTGAGAATTAAAATAAATATTAATCCTTGGAATAATTGCTATGGATTTTCTAATTGCAAAAAAGATTATTAAAGTTATAAAACTAATGTGGTATCCTGAGATTGTTATAATATGCATTAAGCTTGATTTGCTTAAATTATCTTTTAATGATTGATTAAGTGTTAGTTTATCTCCTAATAAAACTGCTTTAATAATATTGGCAGAATCGCTATTTGATGAAAATTGAGTTATTGTATTGGAAAGAAAATTATGAATTTTTGATACTTGCAATTGAAAACCTTGATAATAAAAAGATAACTTATTTGGATTGGAAGAAGTGTTATTATCTGTTTTTATGGTTATAATTTTTTTAATGTATCCTTTGGCAGAAATGTGATTGAAATAATCGTTTAGTTTAAAATTGAAACCATAGGGAGATAATGGTGGATTGCTTGCATATAAGTTGCCAAAAAATGTAATTTTTGATTGTAATAATTTTTTTTGATTTAACTCGTTAAAAATAGATTCGTTGGTGTAAACAATTACTCTTTTTAGTTGAAGATTTTTATAAGTCTTGATTGTTACATCTTTTAATAAGATTGTATTTTTGTTATTTTCATTACTGGAAATTGAAATAATCTTACCTGTGATTTCTTTACCAAACAAATTATGTTGTAATAAAATTGTATCATTTAGATAAGAATGGAAAATAACAACTATCGTTCCTACTAAATAAAATATTAAGATACCCATTATATAAATTAAAAAACGATGTTTTTTATAAATAAAATACAATAGCAGAGGGATACAACATAAAAATAAATATAAAAAAAATATGGTTTTTGTTGTAATGAAGTAGTTATGGATTCCTAAAATAAAGGAAATACTTGATAAAATAAAATAATTTTTGTGTATGTATTCTTGTAAATGCAATATATCTTCATAAAAATTAATTTTGATTTTTGGCAATTTGAAAAACTTTATTGGATAATTTATTTGCTAAATATTTATACTTTAATTTGGAAGTAGAAACAAACATATGGCAATACCATAAAAATGAAGTATAAACAAGAATATTATTGTAAATTTTAGTTTTAACTAAATAATCTTTAGGTAATTTTTGTAATGAATTCTTATAATAAAAATGTAAAAATTTTTGATACTTAATATTGTTATAATTTAATAAATTATAGATTGTAGCAAAATCTATATAGGGGGTTGATTTAAAAGAATATTCAAAATCTATAAAAAATAACCATTTTTTTTTATAAAGTATATTTTGTTTGTTTATATCATTATGGGTTAGAACTATATGTTCATTTTCTTTAGTTAGTTGGTGTGAAAATAAACTTAAATAATGATTATGAATTAAATCTGTTTGATTTAAAAAAACTTCATTTGCAATATATTTTTTACTATTTTCAAAATAAAAGATAATAAAATTATGGAAATTATCATCTGTATTTAAGTATTGTGTTGGAATATTAATATGATGGAAAATATACAACTTATTAGCTAAATCTTGCAAAAAATAATCTTGGTGTAATAATCTATTTGTTATATGATTATGTTTTTGGTAATCTAAAATTAAAAAGCTTAACTCTTGACTAAAACTTTGATAAACTAAACTGGGGGTTGCTTTATGAAGATACATCTTTTGTATCAAAAAAACCTCTTTATTGAAAATCTGCTCTTTATTCTGCTGAAAAATTTTTAAAATAAAACTACCTTTTTGTGTTTTAACAAAATATACTTTATTGGTAATTGCATGGGAAATTTGTTTTATATATAACATATATCCTAGTTCTTGAATTATATAATTTTTAATTTCTAATGGAATTATTTGTAAGTAATAAAAAGTTTTATCTTCCACTTAATATAACCTCTAATGGATAAAATAGTATAAATTATAGCTAAAATCATAATGTAGTATAGTTGATTGTTAAAGCATAAATAAGCATAAATACTGTTTATTATAATCCAGTATATCCAATTTTCAAAAATTTTTTTATACTGTAAGTATGTTGTAAATAAACTAAAAATGAATAAAAAACTATCTAAATATGCAGTCTCTATACTAGAATAAGATAAAAAATTGACTAATATAAATCTAAATAATAAACTGATTATTATAAATATGAATATTAAATAAAAATTATTTTTAAACCCTAAACTACTGATTTTATAAGAATTTTTTTTCTTTTTTCTGCTATACCAAGAAAAATAACCTATAATGCTAATAAATATATATAATAAATTTATTAATCCTTGTAAATAAATTTTGGAGTTCAAGTAAACAAGACTAAGTAAAATTGAACCTATAAAGCTAAAAATATAAGCATAATATTTTTCTTGTATCATAAAAATAACATATAAAATACCAATAATAGAGGTTAGAATCTCTATTATATTAATGTGGTTATTTATGTAGTTTATTATGATGTCCATTTTGTAAAAAACATGCTTTCTTTTTTTATTAAATATTTGTTATATTATTGTATTTTATAATATAATACAATATAATTTGTGGAATATATAGGGTACAAAATACTAAAAAAAAGTAATTTTTATATCTTGTTAATGTATAAAATTATAAAATAAATTTTTATTTGAGATTATTTTAATGACTGTTATTACTAGATTCGCACCGTCTCCTACTGGATATTTACATATAGGGGGTGCAAGGACTGCTCTTTTTAACTATATTTATGCTAAAAAAATGGGTGGCAAGTTTTTACTTAGAATAGAAGATACCGATTCTATAAGATCAACAAAAGAAGCGGTTGATGCAATAATTAATGGATTGGATTTTTTAGGAATAGAACATGATGGTGATATTGTGTTTCAAAAGCAAAGGGAATTGCATCATATAAAAATTGCAGAAGAATTAGTTGCAAAAAATTTAGCTTATTATTGTTATTGCTCTAAAGAAGAATTAGAAATAAAAAGACAAAAAGCAGAAAAAAATGGTAAAGTATATACATATGAAGGTAAATGTAGGAACCTTTTACATGATGCACATGATAAAACAAAAACTAATTCACCTGTTATTAGAATCAAATCATCCCAAAGTGGGTTAACTATATTAACTGACTTGGTAATGGGGGAAATTAAAGTTGAAAATAAATTAATGGATGACTTAATTATTTTAAGAAGCGATGGAACTCCTACATATATGTTTGCCGTTGTAATAGATGATATAGATATGGGAATCACACATGTTATTCGTGGGGATGATCATTTAACAAATACATTTAGGCAAATACAAATATATAATGCTTTAGATGCAAAAATTCCTTTTTTTGCGCACTTACCTTTAATACATGGTGATGATGGATCTAAAATGTCTAAAAGGCACGGTGCAACCTCTGTTGAAGAGTATAAATATATGGGATTTTTACCAGAAGCTATAAAAAGTTACTTGTTAAAACTTGGTTGGTCTTATGGTGATTTTGATATAATATCTGTAAATGATGCGATTAAATGGTTTGATATCTGTGATGTTAATAAATCTCCTGCAAGATTTGATATAAAAAAATTAACAAGTATTAATCATTTTTATATTAAACAAACAGCTAATGATAAATTAATTGCTTTAATGCAGGAGTTAATTAGTTATTTTAAAATGGATTATTTGATTGATAATACTGTTTATTCTTGGTTATTAAGTTCTTTAACTCAGATTAAGGAGAGAGGTAAAACGATTTTGGAATTAATAGAAAAATCTTCTTTTTACATGGTTAAAAATCTAAAATATAACTATAATATTGAAAACTTAAACTTGGAATATCTTATAGAACAAAAAAATATTTTAATGCAGTTTGAAAATAATGATTTTAGTAAAGATAAATTGCTTGATTTATTTAAGCAAAAAATATCTGAAAAAAATATTAAATTGGCAGATTATGTATTGCCCCTTCGTTTAGCATTAACAGGGGAAACTGTTTGTGCTTGCTCTGTTTTTGAAATTATGGAAAATTTTAAAAAAGATATTACTATCTCAAAAATAGATGGGATAATTCTATATAAATCTCAAAATACCTCTACAGGCTGTTAAAAAAAATGATAAGCAATTTATTAAAAATAATAATTATATCAATATTGTTTAACTTTAATTTGCTGTATGGAAAAGATAATACTAACAATAATTATAAGCAAAATTATTCTGGTGTTGGGTATGAATTAAGTATTATTTTTGGTTCTCTTAAAGATAATCAACTTAATGGAATGTTGATTTTTAAATTTAATAAAAATAAATTTCTCAAAATGAAAGATGCCAAAGATATTGATCTTTTGTTGGTAAAAGATTCTAATAAAATTGTTCTTAATAACTCAATTCTTATACCCGCTGTTAAAAAACATATTATGAAAAATCAATCTGCTTTGTTTGGGATTCAAGATGTAGCAAAAATACCTTTTATAATTGATATACCTGAAAAAGATTCTCAATTTATGAAATTAATAGGACAACTTCAATTTTATATTTGTAGTGTAGATTCAGAATGTAGGCTTGAAAAAATAAAACTAAAAAATATTATAATAGCTACAGAAATAAAAAAGATTCTTGTGGATGAAAAAATTCAAAATGAAATAAAAAGATTACCATTAAATGTCTCTGCTGATTTGTTTAAAGCTAATACTAAGATTGATATAAATAAAAAGAAAATAACTCTTACTATCAATGATGATAAAATTAAAGAAGTAAAATATGCTATATTTAGCAGTGAAGATTTTGAATTTATGGAAGATGTGATTATTTATAAAAATAATAATTCCTTTATTATAGAATCTAATATCAAAAATTTTATTAATGAAAATGAAAATGAAAATGAAAATAAAAATGAAAATAATATTAAAATAAATATAGATACAAATATTGGAAATTTTATTTTAAGTGATACAATTTTACAAAAAGAAAATAAAATAACAAATGTTAGAAATAACATCAACACTATATATGAAGATGGGGTAAAAGACTCTAAATTCAAACAAATAATTTTATTAATTATATTATGCTTTTCACCTGTAATGCTAATGATTTACTATAATAGAATTTCATTTTTAAATAAAGTATCAAAGGAAAGTTTTTACTTAAATGAAATAATTTACTTCTCTGGAATTATTTTTGCAATTACTGTTAGTCAAATTTTAATCATAAATTATTTTTCTAACTTTATATTTTTTATGTATTATTTAATTAATCAATTTAATTATGTAATTATCACTTTTGCTATATTGATTATCCTTCACTCCATTTTGTTAAAACAAATAAATGAATTTTTATATAATACAAATTATTTAAAATATCTTGTTAGCTTTTTGTATGGTTTTGTATCTTTTTTTGGTATATTTTTTGTAATAATTATATTGTTACAAAACACATTTCACTATGTAAGTGTTGATTATAATCTTGGATTGTTACAAATTACCATGATATTACTGATTATTGCATCCCCTTATTTTTTGTTTTATATGCTTAAAGAAAAAATAAAAGATATTATTGATAATAAAGAATTGAATATATTTAAAATTTTTATGTTTTATTTTTCTTATATAATTTTAATTTTTATGATTTTTATGCTTATGATTGGTTCTATATACTATTTTATGGTTTTACTATTTTTAGCTGTATTTTCTGTTATTATATTCTTACTAAAATATAAAATTAAAGATGCTTATTATAAAAAAATATTGATAATGATAATCTTTTTAACACTCCTTATTGTATCTTTTTTTGAGAAAAATTTTGTGCAAGTAGATTACAGAGTTTCTGAAACTGGACTAATATGGAATAGAATTAAAAATATCAATGATATATCAAATAGAATTAAAGATGAAGATGGATTGATAGTGGTAAAAGTAACTGCTGATTGGTGTTTAAAATGTTATTTAGTTAATCAAATTTTTAGAGATAAAGAATTAAACTCTATAATAAAAAATGATGCAGCTATACTATTTGAGTATAATATAACAAAAGAGTTTGATATTAATTTTATGTCTGAGATAAAAAAATATAATAAATTTGGGATTTTACCATTTTTAATGGTGATAAAAAAAGATAAAACTATTATTTTTTATGATAGTTATTTTAAGAATAATCTGATTAACTTTTTAAAAAAATAATATTAGTTTTTCTAGTTTTAGGTCAATTATATAATTTAGTTTGTGTGATTAATTGCTTTTTTGTGGGTAAATCCTAAGTTAATAGAATTAAATAGGGATAGTTTGATATTTTTAAGTTGGTATTTTAAGTTGGTATTTTAAGCTGATTTAGGAATGTATTGATAAAAAAATAGCTACCAATATTTATTAAGAAATTGGTAGCTTATTTATTGAAATTTATGCTTAAATATTAAATTTAGTTGCCTTCTTTAATATTTAAAATTTCTTGTTTGATTAGATCGGATTTTGTTCCAAAAATAGATTGGATTCCTTTACCTACTTTTAAAACTCCTGATGCTCCTAAACTTTTTAATTTAACTTCATCTACTTTTGTGCTGTCTGCAACTGTGATTCTTAATCTTGACATACAAGCTCCAATTTCAACCATATTATCTAAACCTCCATAAGCTAATATAATTTCTTGTGCTAGTTCTTTAAAACTAGAATTTGATGAAGATGTTTTTGTTAATATTTCCTCTTCTCTACCTGGTGTTTTTAAATTGAATTTTAAAATTGCGAATCTAAAAAGTAAGTAATATAAAACAAAATATCCAATACCAACTAAAGGAATGAGTACCCAATTAGTTTTTGCATTGCCTTGCAATATACCAAATAAAGTTAAATCAATAAGACCTCCTGAAAAAGTTTGACCTACGGTAACATTTAGAATATGCATAAACATAAAAGATAAACCTGCTAAAACTGCATGGATTGCATATAAAACAGGGGCAACAAAAAGAAACACAAACTCAATTGGTTCTGTTATTCCTGTTATCATTGCTGTTAAAGCTGCTGATATTAATAATCCTGCTACAATTTGTCTGTTTTCTATTTTAGAAGTATGATACATTGCTAATGCTGCACCTGGTAACCCAAATATCATGAAAGGAAATTTACCTGCCATAAATCTTGATACACCCACATCAAAATGGGTTAATGTTGGATCTGCTAACTGTGCAAAAAATATATTTTGAGCCCCATAAATCATTTTACCATTAACAAGCAAACTACCACCTACTTCTGTTTGCCAAAAAGGCATATAAAAAATATGATGTAAACCTAATGGTATTAGCGATCTTTCTATTAAACCGTAAAAAAATGTTCCTATATAACCTGTATTATTTACTAAATTTCCCAATGTTTTAATAAAAACCTGTATGTGTGGCCAAACTAAACTTAATATAAAACCTACTAAAATAAAAGTAATAGCTGTAATAATTGGAACAAATCTTGCTCCATTAAAAAAAGCTAAAAAATCTGGTAAAGAAAAAGAAATAAATTTGTTATGTAAGTAAACAGTTATTAAGCCCGCAATTATTCCACCAAAAACTCCCATTTCTAATGTTTGTATACCTAAAACAGTTGATTGACCTACTGCTTCTATATTAGAAGTGGCAAGAACTCCATTAATACTTAAAAGAACATTTATCACTTTATGCATTACTATAAAACCTATTGCCCCTGCTAAACCTGCAGCACCTTGTTCTTTATTTGCTACACCAACACAAATACCTATGGCAAAAAGAAGTGGTAAATTAGCAAATACTATTCCTCCCGCACCTGACATTAATTGAAAAATAATTTGTAAAATTCCATTTGCAAGTAATGGATATGCCTCTATAGTATTTGGGTTACTTAATGATCCTCCTATACCTAATAAAATTCCTGCTGCTGGTAAAAGAGCAATAGGTAACATAAATGCTTTACCTATTTTTTGCATTAATGCAAAAATACTAAAATTATTTGTATTACTCATAGTAAAAAATCTCCTTGTAAAATGTTTAACTTTCTTAAATTATATGTTTATATATTAATGAATTATATATTAAAATTCAACAAAAAAAGATTTAATAAAAAGTTTTTAACGGATAAAAATGAAAAAAACAATCATATTTCTAACTATTTTGATTGCTTTTTATTTTATTCCAAGATAAATATGATAAAAAACAAATTAAAATATTTAAAAAAGTAGATATGAATAACAGTGGTTCAAATGGAATCTTGTAAAATAAATTATAAAAAATATTTGAAAAAACTACAGAAATAAAAGATGCTACAAGATGAATCCACCCCATTTTATATCTTAAAATTAATAAAATATATCCTAACACTAAACCTACTAAAGTTATTATATCACTAAAAGACTTTAATAACATTAAAATTTGAATTTTTGGATAATAGAAATAACTTACAACTAATGCTAACAAATAAATAAAAACTGCTCCTACGGGTAAAAATTTATTTGAATGGGATTTTACAATTACTATGTAGTGATTTGAATGTTTTAACCATAAATATCCTGATAATAATATCAAAAAAGTAAATAAAGCGAAAGATGGTAAAACAATTTTTAAAGTTGTAACAAAATCGGTATAGGATTTAAGTGTTTCAAAAAGTCCGTAGCTTGTTAAAATGGTATAAATTTCTAAAATAATTAAACTGTAAATACTTCCTATTCCTAATAAAATAAAAGTTAAGCTTAAAAAAAATCCTGTAAAAATATTAAGAACGGTTAAACCACTTAAATAACTATATAAAGAAAAATTTATAATAGCAAATATAACCAATAATTTGTTACTTTTTATTCCTTTTAAAATACTAATCATAAAATCCTCTAATTTTGTATGTTAACAAATATAAGTTTAATAGTAATATAAAAATAAAGCAACAATAAATTTAACTACGAATGATTATTTAAATAATATCTTTTGAGAGTAATTAAATTAAATAACTTAATTTTAATTTGAGGTTTTTTATAAAGTATAGTAATAAATGGTAAAAATTTATATAATGGTTTTTTTGTAAAAGGTTCTGTAAGATTAATATTAAAAAATAAAAATTTTAATGTTATAGGAAATAGATCTCTAAAATTAAAATCAGATCCCATTAATGGAATATATTCATAATTTCCTGGATTTTGTGAATGCTTAATTTTTGAGAGCATCTCATAATCTTTTTTATTTGGATGTGTTGATAGTGTGTTAAAAAAATTAACAATATCTGCAGAATCCAAATATAAATTATAATTATTAAAGATTGATTTAATGTCTTTTGTGAAATCTAGAATTCCTTCTGATATTTTTGGATAAATATTTATTCTCTCTTCTTCATAGAGGTTTGTTTCAAAATAAACTGGATTACCAAAATTATCAATAGATTTTATTGGAAGTTCTGGAGATGTAAAAAGTAATTCTATAAAATCCCAACTTAAAAAACAATTGTCACCATGTTGCATTGATTTTACTTTATCAACATCAATATAATTTTTTTCATACCCTTTTAGGAGCAAGAAATAGTATCCTATAATATTAATATTTTTATGTTCTAATATTTTATCTAAAAAATTTTGCGATGTTAGAAATGAAGAAAGTGTATCTACTATTGCGATATTAGGTGCAATATTTAATTTTTCTAAATAATTATTATAATTTTTTAATAACTCTTTAGATAGTTCTGAATAAATGGAATAATGCTGCTTTATGAAATCAATACCTTCTTGAAAATTGTTTTGATTTATATTTGGGGTATGAGTTTTTAAAAATTCATTTTTATCTTTATAAAAATCTAAAATTATTTTTGTATTACTATAATTACCTGTATTTAAAAAACAAAGTATTGCAATAGTTCTATTTGCATATAAGTATTCAGATGTAATATTTTTATTTTGATTTAAAAAATCAAATATTTTTTGCAATATATACCCATCTCTTGCTATAAACATAATTTGTGAAATATTTGGTGCTAAATTTGATATTATCCATTGAATGTAGAAAAATCCTAAAATTCCTCCAAATTTATATCCTAAATATCTCCAGTAATCATTATCTTTATTAATTAATTTTATGGATAAAACTCCAACAATGATAGAAGTACCCAATGAATCTTTGTTATTTTCATAATACAGTCTTATAGTTATATCTTCTTTTAATAATCTATCTAATACTTTTTCATAATAAAATGCTTTAATTTTATTATGAGTTGCCATTTTATAATCGGAGTGATGATTATCCCCTATATGTAAAATACTAGATGGATTTATATTTAAATCTTTTAAAATATGTTTAAATAAATTACCAGAATGCTTAGTCATTTTATATTCTGATGAAACATACAAATTATGGTAATTTTTATAACCTTTATTATTTAGTATATCTGTAAGAATATCTTTTGTTAAATACATATCTGAGACAATAATTACTTTATCTGCATTTTCTAAAGCTAAATCGTATAATTCTTTAATTTCATGATTAACGGTAAGAATTTGTTTTTCTAAAGCAATTTCTAAATTCTTCATATCTGAATAATGATTGGGTAATTCTAAATAAATATCATGTATTGTAATATCTTCTTGATTTTTATTTTTTAATCTGGCAGATTGCTCTGCTTTAATTCTTGCTTGTGCAAAATTGTTTTTATTGTAAATTTTTTCTAAATGCTTAAAAAGATCTGTTGGTTTTGCATATGGTCTTAATAATAAAGTATCAAATATGTCAAAAGAAATTATTTTATATTTTTTTGATTTAATTTGTTTTTTTATAATATATATATCACTGTTTTTATACTGCATAAATAAACCCTATAATACTATTTTTTTAAATATGTTATTATTTTATTATATCATACACAGAAATTTTTTGTAAACTATTTTTGTTGGTGGATGTTTCAATTATTTCTTCTAAATAGCTTGTTATTTTATTGTAATCTTCTAAATTATTAATATGTATTTGGCAAAGTGGATCTTTTGGAGAAATAAAATCACCTAGTTTTTTAAAGTTAGAAAAACCTACTGAATAGTCTAGTTTATCATCTACTTTTTGGCGACCTCCCTTTAACATAACGAGTGCTAAACCTACTTTTCTTGTATCTATTTTAGAAATGTATCCTTCTTTGTTTAAATATACATCTTTAACTATTTTAGCTTGGGGTAAATATTTATTGTAATTATCTATAAAATCTGAATTTGCTCCTTGGGCATGTATCATTTTAGCAAAAATTTCTAAAGCTTTACCGCTTGTAATACTTTGATTTATTTTTGTTTCTGCTTCTTCTTTTGATTTACAAATATTTGTATTCACTAAAATTTCACTGCATAGGGCAAGATTTATAGCATGTAGTTTAGAATTCTTAGATTTATTTTGTAAATAAGAAATACTTTCTTGAATCTCCAATGAATTACCTATGTTGTCTGCTAGTGGTTCGTTCATATCTGTAATAAAAGCACTGCATTTTACTCCACTATTATTTGATGTAGAGGCGATACTTTGTGCTAAAGCAGTTGCAGAATCAAGATTATCCATGAAAGCACCACTTCCTACTTTAACATCCATAACTAGATTATTTATTCCTTCTGCTAATTTTTTAGATAAAATAGATGCTGTGATTAAGTCTATGGATTCTACGGTTGCACTTACATCTCTGATTGCATAGATTTTTTTATCAGCAGGAGCAAGATCTGAGGTTTGACCTATTATACTGCATCCTATTGTTTTAACTGTATGTTGAAATTTTTCTAAACTTAGTGATGTATTGTAGCCTGCTATACTATCTAATTTATCTAATGTTCCACCTGTGTGTCCTAGCCCTCTACCTGCTATCATTGGAACATAAAGTGAGAAGCTAGCTAAAATAGGTGCAATTAAAAAAGATACTAAATCTCCTACTCCACCTGTTGAATGTTTATCTACAAAAATTCCATCAAAATCCCATTTAATTACACTTCCTGAATTTTTCATTGATATGGTTAGATCTGTTTTTTCTTGGGTTGTTAATTTATTTAAGAAAATTGCCATAGTAAAGCTTGCGATTTGCTCGTTTGGGATACTGCCGTTTGTAACACCTTGAATAAAAAAATCAATTTCTGACTTAGAAAGTATTTGATTGTCTCTTTTTTTTCTAATAATCTCTGAAATTATATACATTAAAATTGCTCCTTTTTATGATAAAAATTTTTTTTGATTTGATTTTTAAGAAAAGGAATAAATAATACCTGCGATAGTAGCACTCATTAAATTAGATAATGAACCAGCAACTATTGCCTTAATCCCTAAATTTGCTATTTCCTTGCGGCGTTTTTTAGCTAATATACCTAATCCACCGATTAAAATACCTACTGAACTAAAATTTGCAAATCCACATAATGCAAATGTAATTATAACCTTTGTTTTTTCTGATAATGAAGCAAAATCTTTGGTAAAGCTAATATATGCTACAAATTCATTTGTAACTAATTTTTGACCGATGTAGCTACCTGCTTTAATGCTATCTTCCCATGGAACTCCTATTAAAAATGATATGGGAGAAAAAATATATCCTAAAATAAGTTCTAAAGTAATATTGTTGTAGCCAAATAGATCTCCTAATCCTTCTAAAATGTAATTAAACAAAGTAATTAATCCAATAAATGCAATTAGCATAGCACCAACGGAGAGGGAAAGTTTTAATCCTGTGCTTGCACCTATGAATGCTGCTTCTATAATTGAATCTACTTTTGTATCTTCTTCATTGTTTTCTTCTGATACTTGATGGTTATATGCTTGTGTTTCTGGGTAAATAATTTTAGACATTAAAATACCACCTGGTGCTGCCATAAAAGATGCGGCAATTAAATATTTTAAATCTACACCAAGACCTGCATACCCTGCAATAACTGCTCCTGCTACTGAGGCGAGTCCTCCTACCATTACAGTAAATAATTCGGAAGTGGTTAAATTATTCAAATATGGTTTAATTGTAATTGGAGCTTCTGTTTGTCCTACAAAAATATTTGCTGTGCTAGAAAGGGATTCTACTTTTGATGTATTTAATAATTTATGTAAAATGTAACCTAATGAATTAATTATAAGTGGCATTATTTTTAAATAATATAATACAGAAATCAGAGCGGAAAAAAATATAATTAAAGGTAATACATAGATTGCAAATATAAAGCCTGAAGAACCTGTTGCTAGGGAGCCAAAAATAAACTCTACTCCAACTTTACCAGCATTAATTGCTGTGCTAATATATGTTGATACTTTTAATAAAAAATCCCTACCCAAACTAGAATATAAAACAAAAAAAGCAATAAAAGATTGTAATAAAAATGCTGGCAAGACAGTTCTTAAATTAATTTTACGACGATTATTAGAAAATAAGTATGCTACTACTAATAAAAATATAACACCTATAAAGCCCATATTGTGATTCCCCTTACTATAATTCATTTCTCCTTATATAAAATTATTAAAATAATAACATATAAATTGATTATTTCAATCAAAAATTTCATAATATTTAAATTTGATATTTTTTTTGAATTTAATTTGTATTGAATATTATATTGAATATTTTTTTTTTTTAATATAATTTATAGTAATGTTGATTTAAAAAAATTTATAGGATAATTAAAAAAATGGATAAAAAAAATTTAATAGCAGTTACAGGTGGTGCTGGATATATTGGAAGTCATAGTGTTCAAGCATTATTAAATTGTGGGTATGAAGTTCTTATATTAGATAATTTATCTACTGGTTTTGAATTTTTAATAAATAAAGGTGCGATTTTTGAAAAAGTAGATTTATTAGACTATGAATCCCTAAAAAAAGTTTTAAAAAAATATAAACCTGCTGTTGTGATTCATTTTGCTGCTTTAATTATTGTTTCAGCTTCTTTTGATGAAATATACAATTATTTTATGAATAATTCTGTTGGAACTTTAAATCTACTTAATTGCATGTATGAAAATGATATAGAAAATATTGTTTTTTCCTCTACTGCTGCTGTTTATGGTATTACTAACCATAGGAACTTGATAACAGAAAATGATTTACTAAATCCTATAAATCCTTATGGAAGTTCTAAAATGATGGCAGAGCAAATGATTAAAGATTTTGCAGTTGCTAAAAAAATAAAATACTCTATTTTAAGGTATTTTAATGTAGCTGGTGCGGATTTAGAGCTTAGAACTGGTGAACTTGCAAAACTATCTACACATCTTATTAAAATAATTGCAGAGGTTGTTGTAAATAAAAGGGATAAACTAAAAATTTTTGGAAATAATTATAATACTAAAGATGGGACTTGTATTAGGGATTACATTAATGTATTGGATTTAGCTGAACTACATGTTAGGGCGATGGAAAATATGTTAAAAACTAAGGAATCTAATATTTTTAATTGTGGTTATGGTAATGGGTATTCTATTTTAGATGTTGTTGATGTTGCTGAAAAAATTATTGGTAAAAGTTTAAATAAAGAGTTTGTAGAAAAAAGAGCTGGAGATCCTGATGTTTTAATTGCAGATAATTCTAAAATAACAAATGTACTATCTTTTGTTCCTAAATATGATGATTTAAATTTAATCGTTAAAACTGCTATTGATTGGGAAAAATATATACTAGATAAATATATATATTAATTATTTTTAATTATTTTTAAAGTTTGGATTCTTGAAGATATTTCTCTTCCTTCTTTAATTGATTTTGGTGTTTTTAAATTTTGATTTGGTAAAATATAAAGTGATTTTTTTGTATCTGTGTTATTAACACTACTTGCTACTCTGTTTAAGTTTTCTTTACTGTAATCCCTAGATAAAGATTTGCCATTGAAATTACTACTTGTAAAATTAGGAGATGTTTTTAAGGGGGTATACTTTATTCTTTCAGAAGAATTTATTCTGTTAACTGGTGAAGAAACTTGTTTGATTCCATTCCCTGATACTGATTGAGGTGAAGAACTTTGGTTGTTTCCATACTTAGAATAAAATTGATTTAATCTATTAATATTTACTTTAGAACCTGTTTGATTATTTATATCATAGGAAGGTTTAATAGATGTTTTATAAATAGAATTATCTAAAGAATCACTTTTATTAACAAAATTTTGTTTTTGAGTTTCTTGAGATGGGGAGATAATTGAATTAATTTTATTAATAGGGTTATTTGTTTGATTAATAGGGTTATTTGCTGTGTTTAAATCGTTATTTTGAGGAAATAATTGTGTTTGTATAGAACTATTTTTAATGGGATTATTTAAGTATCTTTTGTATACATTAACTTTATTTTCATCTGATTGCTTTGGATAGTCTTGATTACAATCTTTATATGGATTTTTAA
Organism: Alphaproteobacteria bacterium; assembly: GCA_044337895.1. Classification (GTDB taxonomy): domain Bacteria; phylum Pseudomonadota; class Alphaproteobacteria; order WRAU01; family JBIIMR01; genus JBIIMR01. The sequence goes on along the minus strand of JBIIMR010000001.1, from coordinate 23,036 downwards.
TTAAATGGGATTCTTGCTTTTGAAAATCATGTTTTTTATTTTCTACTTTTTGAATGATATTTGTTTTATCATTTTTTAGATCTGTATTATTTATAATAAGATTTATAGTTGGATCTTTTGGAGCCTTGGAATCATTTAAGATTGTGATTTCTCCTGAACTACTATTTTGTGTTTGAAGTGTAACAATATCCTCGGATAAATATGATGCTATATTTTGAAAAACTTGCGATTCGTTTAGATTGTTTGATTTTTCTTGGGTTATATTATTTAGTTGTTCTTTAGGATTATTGGGTATATAGTTTGTAATTCTATTGTTATTTATATCTGCAATATCTTTAGCAGAAATTAATTGTTTATGCTCTGTGTTGTTGTGTAAATCGGTAATTTGTAAATCATGGTGGGCATTTTCTATTGCTAATTGCTCTGTTTGGTTTTGCTCTTGATTTTGAGAAATGTTAGATTTAGAAACATCATTATCTTTATTGTTTGTATCTTTATTAGATATTGATAAAAGTGATTCGTTTTGATTGTAATATGATTCTATTAATGGTAAAGAATCTTTTTGGTTTTGATAAATTGCTAAATTATTAGGATTTACAGTTAGTGATTCTTTTAAAGAATCCATGTAATCTACATATTTTTTAATTTGAATTAGGATTTCTTGGGTTTCTGTGTAAATACTTTTAATATCTAAATTGATATTTTGCTTTTTTACCTGTGAGAATGAAATCGTATTCTCAATATTAGAAAAAGAGTCTGATGAAGTTTCTGTTAGTGTATTGGATTTATTAATAAGCTCTGCAATATTATTTAGCAAATCTTTTTTTAATTTTTTAACAAATAAACTCACTAAAAATAAAAAAAGCAAAGAGGAAGATACTATAATTATTATCCCCATTCCTATTAAAGCTGATATGCTGACTGCTAAAATATCCATAATTGTAAGAATCCATAAAAATATATTTTGAAAATATAAAAAATTAATTTTATAATTAATTATATATTATAATAGTAATAAATTGTTAATTTTTAATAAACTAAGAAAATAAATACTAAGTTTATATAATTTTACCACCGCCTAGTAACTTGTTATTATATTGATAAATTCCGCAGATTTGCCCTCTTGATATACCCATAATTTCTTCTTTTAAAACAACCTGTGCCTTATTTTCTGGAAGTGGAAAAAGATTCGCTTCAATTAAATTTTGAGATGATCTAACTTTAATTAATACCTCTTGTGATTCATTTATTGGATCATCATCTAACCAATTTAGATCTGAGATTATTAAGTCTCTTTTAATTAAATCTTTTTTGTGTCCTACTACAATTTGATTTTTTTCAACATCTATAAAAACAACAAAAAAAGGTTCTTGACTACCACCTATTTTAATTCCTTTCCTTTGCCCTACCGTATAGTGAATAATACCATCGTGTTCCCCTAAAACATTACCATTTAAATCTATAATTTGTCCTTTTTTAATAGAATCTCCGTGTGATTTAAAAAGATTGTTATAATTTAAACCTCCTGCAAAACAAATATCATTGCTTGCTGGTTTATCAAATAAATGTAAATTTAATCTTTTTGCATGTTGCCTTACATCTTCTTTTGACATGTTGGATAATGGGAATCGGATTTTATTTAATGATGACTTTCTTACCATTGATAAAAAATAACTTTGATCTCTTATTTGGTTGCTACCTCTATATATTTCTCCGCTATTGTTTTTATTAATTAATAATTTAATAAAGTGCCCTGTTACTAAAATGTCTGCATTTATTTGTTCCATATAATCTATTAAAGCCCCAAATTTGATATCTCTATTGCAATTAACACAAGGATTTGGCGTTTCGCCATTTAAGTAGCTATTAATAAATGGATCTATTACTTTGTTCATAAATACATTTTTTAAATCTAAAAATTCATGCTTAATTCCTAAATCACTTGATACTCTTATAACATCTTCTCTTATTCTGCTGTCATGGCAAAGTAACCCTTTACTTTCATTGCTATCATATAATACTAAAGTTATTCCTAAAAGATTTGTATAACCTGCCTCTTGCAAAAGTGCTGCAACGGTTGAACTGTCTACCCCGCTTGACATACCTATTACAATTTTGGCATCTTTTTTTACTTGTGGAAAATCTATATCTATCATTAAATTTATACCTGACTGACTATTAAATATATGTTATAAAAAATTATTTATCATTACAGTTTGAATCTTTATATATTTAAGTTTTTACTTAAATTAGGAAACTAATTTAATATCCCATTAGATTAGTATACTTTATAAAATAACGATATTTTAACAAAAAAATATTATTTTAGCAAGCTTTAAAATAAAAAATATTACTGTTTATTTAGAAAAAATATTGATATATAATATAAATATTATAAGATGTAACATTTATGGATACTCTTTAAATTGATAATACTTAATACAATGGTGGATTCATGCTAGATAAAAATAATATTCAAAATAAAAATAGTAATAATTTAGATGAGAATGAAAAATTTAAAGATAACTATGAAGATAACTATGAAGATTTAAAAGAAGAATTTGAAATTGAAACTCCTAACTACTTAAAAGAAATATATTACTGGGCTTATTTGAATCCTAAAAATGTTCCCTTACTTGATAATATGTTTGTTTATAATTTGATACTTTTTGGAAATGGTTATAAACTTATGAATGAGTATTTGTTAGAAATTAAAGAAGGTATAAACATGCTACAAATAGCACATGTTTATGGAAATATTACACAAAAAATAGCTGAAAAAATTGGTTCTAATGGGAAACTAGATCTGATAGATGTTGCAGATATTCAAATTGCAAGGGCAAAAGAAAAGTTAAAAAAATATGATAATGTTGAAATATGGAAGCAAGATGCTTCTACTATGATTTTTAGAAAATATGATGTTATAGGGGTATACTTTTTATTACATGAAGTTCCTGATTCTGTAAAAAAAAGAATTGTAAATAATGTATTAGATAGTATAGAAGAAAGTAAAGGTAAAGCAGTATTTATTGACTACCATGAGCCTAATTTTTTTAACCCTGTGAAGACTATTCTTTCACTTGTTAACACCTTTTTGGAGCCGTTTGCAAATTCTATGTGGAATCAACAGATATATGACTTTGCTAAGAATCCTAAAAAATTTAATTGGGAAAAAAAGACTATATTCGGTGGAGTGTATCAAAAAGTTGTTGTTACATTGAAGTGAATATAAAAAATGTTACAAAAAAAAATAGTTAAATTAATAGGTATAGTTGTTGTTCACCTATTTTTGTTAGTTATCTTTGTAAATTATATATTTAAAGAATCTAATTATGAAGATTCTTTATACATCAAAAGCGATTCTGTTATATCTCAATATAAAGTTTATATTAGGAATGTAAAATATAAAAATGATTATATATTGATTATTCGCAAAATGAAAATAAATGGCAATAAATATTTTTTAGGTGTAAAAGTTAATGATAAATACAAAACTGTGTTAATTAATGCTAAAAATATTAGTTTTTTTAATAATGTTTTATTCTCATTTTTTCAATATAAAAAAGTGAATTATAATATTGAAAAAGATAATATTGAAAAAGATAATATTTTAAATAATGTTTTTATTACAATAGATTTGTGTCCATCTTCAAAAACAGGGTTTGATAAGAATCTTTTTTTAGAAATAATTAAGTATGCAAAAAAAAGAAATATAGAACCAAATATTGCAATTGCAATATCATATTCTTTTTATAAGAATCATAAAAGTGAATTTCAAGAAATTATGAAGTGGATAAAAAATAAAGAATTAAATGTTGTATTTATTAACCATTCTTACGAACATTTTTATGATAAAAATATAAAAGATAATCAAAAAAACTTTATGCTTTATAATATTAAAAATGCAAAAGAAGATATTTTAAAAAATGAATTATTTTTATTAAATATGGGAATTTTACCCTCTGTCTTTTTTAGATTCCCTGGTTTAGTTTATAATAATGATATAATGGAAATATTGCAATCTTTGAAGCTTATACCAGTGGGATCTTCTTTTTGGGTTGCTAAAAAAAATGAAAATGAAGTTTTAAAATCTGGTGACATTATTTTGTTACATGGAAATAAAAATGAAGAATTGGGAGTTAAAAAATTTATTAAAATGTTAAATAATCATGAATTAGATAATTTTAAATTTGGATTTATCAATGAAATCATGAACTCAAAATAGAGTTAATTGAATTTTATTCTTTACTTTAATTTAATTATTAAATATTATTCTTTAAATTGTTAATAAGTGATTTATATAATTATATAAAAATAAAAAGTTTATTAATGATATTGATTGTAATTAAATTTATGGAGTTTATAAAAGATGATAAATTTGAAATTTGGTAACTTATTGAAAACTAGCTTGGTTGTTTCTTTTTTTATGATTGGGATTGCTAATGCAGAGATACCTGCGGATGATGCTAACTTACCAGAAAATCAATGCAGTGTATTTACAAATAAAATTATGGCAAAAGATATAACAAATAATGCTACTAGATTTGTATACTTAGATAATAATGAATATATTTCTACAAACTATATTGTAACATTTATTGAAAAATCTGGGTATGTTGCTTCTATGGTTGTTTCTGCAGGGGGAGATATTCAATCTTTTTGCTTTCAAGCAGCTGATGGCAAAAAAGTAAACTCTTCTGCAAGTAAGGCACCTGCAAAAGCTAAAAAATAAAACTGTTATATTTGTAAAGGTAGTATTAAATCATTTTATATATAATTTATAATATGTATTACTGCCTTTAGTATCTTATTTTTGTATTACTTTAAATTTTAATTCTATATTTTAGATCTTTTTTTTGTTCTAGTAATACTGATTTTTCTTTTAGTGCTGCTCTTTTGTCGTAGAGCTTTTTACCTTTAGCTAGTGCAAATTCTAGTTTAACCATTCCTTTGCTGTTAAAATAAAGGCTTAGTGGGATTGCTGTGTATCCTTTTTTGCTAATTAATCCTGTAATTTTATTGATTTCTTTTTTATGTAAAAGAAGTTTTCTTGACCTTCTCTCATTATGTGATTTTGTAATTGCTGTGTATTTGTATGTTGAAATAGTTACATTAACTATTTCTAATCCGCTATCTGTTTGGGAAATATAACCTTCTTGGATAGATGCTTTATTGCTTCTTAAAGCCTTAACTTCTGTTCCTTGTAAAACTAATCCTGCTTCAAAAACTTCTTCTATTGAGTATTCATATCTTGCCTTTTTATTTTGACAAATAATATTTTTTTTAGAATCTGTGGATATTATCATAATTGACTTTAAATTAATCCTAGAATTTTTAGTTCTTCTTCTATTTTATCTTGGGTTGACTTTCTTACTTTTGTTAGTGGAAGCCTTATATTATAATGAATTAATCCCATTTTTTCCATAGCATACTTAATAGGGCTGGGATTGCTTTCTAAGAATAAAGATTCTGTTAATCCTATTAATTTTGTATGTAATTGAATTAATTCTTTATTATAACCCTCTTTCCATAATTTATGAAGTCTGTTACAAGATTTAGGGATAATGTTAGCTATAACAGAAATACAACCATCTGCTCCGTTGGCAAATGCCGATAAAATATTAGAATCGTCTCCTGTTAAAACTGAAAAATTTTTACCTAAATGTTTTTTCATCTTTAAGATTCTTAAAAAATCTGTAGAACAATCTTTTATACCAATAATGTTTGGGTTTTTTTCTACTAAACGATATATTGTTTCTAATTCTAAATTAACACCTGTTCTTGATTCTATGTTATACATATAAATAGGAAGACTCACTTCATGTGATATTAATGAATAATGCAAATATAAGCCTTCTTGTGATGGTTTGTTATAAGAAGGGGTAACAATTAATAATCCATCTACTCCTTGCTCTTTTGCTTCTTTTGCTAACAAAATTGTTTCTAATGTGTTTGAGTATCCAATAGCTAAAAATACAGGTATTTTAGAATGGCACATATCTTTTGCTATTTTAAGAAGTTCTAGCTTTTCATTTTTTAATAAAGTTGATGATTCTCCTGTGGTTCCACCTACAATAATGCCTGATGTGTTATTGTGTAATTGAAAATCTATTATACTTTTAAAGGAATCTATATCTATAGTATAGTCTTCTTTAAATGGGGTAACCAGAGCAACAACGGAATCTTTAAGCAACATTTTATACACCTTGATAATTTAGAAATTTATAAGTTGAAATTATATATGTATTGATTATATACTTTATTATGTTTAATAGGAAGATTGAAAATGTTTTTTTTTAGAAAAATAGTTACTTTTATATCAAGTTTGCGGAATTTTTTTGATGAATATTTTTCTTTGCCAGATGGGTTTTTAAAAACTCCCAAATATTTATTGTTATCTGTTTTTGGAATAGGATTTTTTAACTACAATAGATTCTACTTTAATAGGGATATTCTTTTATATATAATGATGCTTATTATTGTTATGTCTTTTCCTATTAAAGTAACTTTTATTATTTTGAACATCTTGATTATTATTGGTATATATTTTATACATGATATTGATTATGTAAACAATCAAATACCTGAGTATGTGATTCTTGATAAAGCGATTGGAGTGTTAATTCCAATGATTGTTGTGAGTAATGAAACTGGTATTTTATTAATTGCATATATTTTTTCTTCTGTTTTCTTATACCATATATTTACTAAAAATAAATTTTGGATAATTGCATTAACCTATAAAAAAGTTGTTGGGAATCTTGCTATTATCATAGATGATATTGTTGCTGGGATAATGGTTGGGTTGATTGCTATTATTGCTTTGATATTTATATAATTTTTTGTGGATAATTTTTAGATAAAAAAACAGGTGAGAAGAATCTTTCCGAATGTAACATTGCGATACAAAGACTGAAAATATCTTCTCACCCAGTTATAGAGTGAATTGCCTGTAATCCAATAACTGATGTTATCAAACTACAGATTATAATTTAATGCATAAAAATATTTTTGTCAACAACTTTTTTACATAATTGTATTTTTTTATGATAATTTGCAATATGTTTATATATTTATTTGCAAATTGTGTTGTATTTTATGCAATATTTAGTAATATAAAATATTGGATTTGTCTGGATTTTTAAGGATTTTAAGTTGATTTAGTAAAATACTTTGATATACTTTATTATAATAATATATATAATAAAATATAATTTTTGCAAAAGAATATTAATAAATAAAAGGGACGAATCAAATGATTAATATGAAACAAAAACTCACAAAAAATGGTGTAGAGCTAAGTAAAATATGCCTTGGAACATGGAAAATTAGTCAAGAATCTTACAATCCTAGATTTATGGCTAATTTAATAGAAAAAGCGATTCTATCAGGAATTACAACTATTGATACTGCAGATATATATGGTAATTACAAAACTGAAGAATTAATCGGTGATTCTATAAAAAATTTAAAAATAGAAAGAGATAAATTTCAAATAGTTACTAAATGTAATATTGTTAAGAATCACCCTGATTTTTCTAATATAAAAAGTATGTGCTATGATTCTTCCTTTGATTATATTAGATATTCTGTAAATCGTTCTTTAGAAAAATTAAAAGTAGACTATGTGGATTTGTTTCTTTTACATAGAATTGATTACTTACTTAATCCTTATGATGTAAATAAAGCTATTTCCCAACTCAAAAAAGAAGGTAAAATTAAAAGTTTTGGTGTGTCTAATTTCTCTTATAGTAAAATGAAAATGTTACAACAACGAATTGAAGAACCTATTCAAACGAATCAGATAGAATTTTCTTTAAAAAATTTCTCGGCACTTGATGATGGTGTTTTAGATCTTTGTTTGGAAATGGGAATATCTCCTATGTTTTGGTCTCCTTTTGGCAATGGTAAAATTTTTCAAGATGAAAAAATTATGGATACTCTTAATCAACTAAAAAATAAATATCAAGTTGAAAATGTGGCAACTATTGTATTAGCTGCTTTATTTAAGCATCCTGCTAATGGGATTGCTGTGGTTGGCACATTAAAAGCAGAAAGATTTGATAGTTATATAGAATCTTTAAAAATAAATTTAACCAATGCTGATTTTTATGCATTACTATCTGCTGCGGGTAAATTTTTACCTTAAAGGTTTATTTGATTGAAGTAAAATTAAAAATATTATATTATATTATTAGTATTTGAAAGTTTTACTTTGAAATATGAGTTAAAAGCTCTTTACCCTCTAAAATATGAATATTATAAATTTTTGTTGTAATATTCATATTTTTTTTATTAAATTATTTTTTACCGTATAAATCTTCTGCTCTTTTTATAAAAGCATCTGTTATTTTTTCGTTTGCTAATAAAAAAAATTGTGAAAACATTTTTTCTATAAAAATAGATTTAAAAGAAAAATCCATTAAAAAACTAACTTCTGTTTTATTTTTTTCTATCTCCTTGAAATTCCATACACTATTTAAAGTTTTAAAAGCTCCCTCTATCAATTCTATTTTTATTGATTGATTTTTAATAAAAATATCCTTAGTGATAAAGCTTTCTTCTAAAAATCCAAAGCCTACTGTTATTTTATAATTTTTTATAGTTAAACTGTTTGAATTGTTTAACGAATCAGTATTTGTTATAGGTAGCTCATTAATATCTTTTATCCATTTTATAAATTCTTTATAAGATGGAACATCTGCTATAATATTATAAATTTTATCTATTGAAAAATTAATTATTTTAGTTTGGTTGTGGGTAAAAATCATTATATGGATTCTTTTAAATTAATTATTTGATTGATTTCTTTTTGCTACTAAAGATTTGAAATCTTCGTCTGCATGGTAGGAAGATCTTGTTAAAGGACTGGAAGATACCAATAAAAATCCTTTTTTTAATCCTTCTTGTTTGTAAAAATCAAACTCCTCTAAACTAACAAATCTATCTACTTTAGCATGGAATGGGGTTGGTTGTAGGTATTGCCCTATTGTCATAAAATCAACTTTAGCACTAATTAAATCATCCATAATTTGTAATACCTCTTCTTTTGTTTCACCTAATCCAACCATTATTCCTGATTTAGTAAAAATATTTTTTTTAATATTTTTAGCTTGCCACAATAAATTTAAGCTGTTGAAGTATCTTGCTTTTGGACGAATCTCTCTGTATAGTCTTGGTGCTGTTTCTAAATTATGATTAAAAACATCTGGATTTGCGGATAATACAGTTTCTAGTGCATTTTCTTTATCTCTAAAATCTGGAGTTAACACTTCTATTGTAGTGTTGCTACTGTATTCTTTAACCTTTGTAATTGTTTTATGGAAGTGGCTGGCTCCTCCATCTATTAGATCATCTCTGTCGACTGAAGTTATTACTATATGTTTTAGATTCATTAAATTTGCCATTTTGCCAACATTTTCTGGTTCATTTTCGTCTAAAATATTTGGTTTACCTGTTTTAACATTACAGAATCTACAACTTCTTGTGCAAATATCCCCTAAAATCATTACGGTTGCATGTTGTTTTTTCCAACACTCTCCTATATTTGGGCAAGCTGCTTCTTGACATACTGTATGTAAATTATGTTTTTTTACAATCTCATAGGTTTCTAAATACTCTTTAGAATTTGCAGATTTAACCCTTATGTAATCTGGTTTTTTTAAAATTGTTGATTGTATATTTTTTAATCTTTCTCTTCGCATTTTGATACTCTTATTGTTATGTGTTTAAATAATTATTTATCTTTACTTTCATCTTCTGGGAGGAGTCCGCCACTGATTATTAACTTCATTGCTTTTTCTGCTGTTAAGTTGAGATATATAAGCTCTTGCTTTGGAATAAAAACTATATAACCTGATGTTGGATTTGGGCTTGTTGGAACAAAAACACAAACGGAGTCTTCTTGTATTTTATTTTGAATCTCTCCTTTTAAATCTGAGGTTAAGAACCCTATTGTGAAAATCCCTTTTCTTGGATATTCAATTAATACAACTTGCCTTGGATTATTATCATCTTTTTTTAAAAGTGTATCAAATATCTGTTTAATTGTGTTGTATATAATTTTAACAATTGGTAATTTCATCATTATATAATGATTAAGATTAATAAATAAACTACCTAAAACATTAGTAAACACAAATCCTATTAAGATTAAACTACAAATTGCAAAAAAAAGACCGCTACCTATTGGAAGTCCGCTTGTATCTATTTCTAAAAAATCTGATAGCTCTAATAAAGTTTTATCAAAAATATTAATAATCCAACTTATGATATATAAGGTTAATATCATTGGACCTGTAATTAAAAGCCCTGCAACTAAGTAACTTTTTAATTTATTGATTAATTTATCTTTTATCATTTAGATATCTCTTTTAATTTATTAATTTGATTGTTATAGTTATTGTTTTGGAATATATAATTACCTGCTACTAAAATGCTTGCTCCTTTATTAATACAACTTAATCCTGTTTCTAAATTTATTCCTCCGTCTACGGAAATATCAAAATTTAAATTGAGAGATTCTTTTATATTACTGATATTTTCTATTTTTTTTAATTGGTTATGGATAAAATTTTGACCCCCTGCCCCTGGATTTACTGTCATTACTAATACTAAATCCGCTAACTCTAAACAATATTTAATAGAATCTTCTGTGGTTGAAGGGTTAAGTGCTATCCCTGCTTTTATGTTATGTTTTTTGATATATTGCAATAATTTGTGGGCATGATTTTCTGCCTCAATATGAAAAGTTATTAAATCTGCACCGCTTTCTATGATAGAATCTATTTTAGAACTTGGATTACTAATCATTAAATGGACATCTAATGATTTGTTTGTATATTTTTTTAAAGTAGATATCATGTTATTGCAAAAAGTGATATTTGGAACAAAGTTGCCATCCATTACATCTACATGTATAAAATCGCAAGTCGTTTCATTTAACTTTGTGATTTCATCTTTTAAAAATCCAAAATCTGCGGATAAAATAGAAGGTGCTACTTTTATCATTTTGTTTTACCTTGATAAGCTTTCAATTTTATTTGCAATATATAATTTATTGAGATTAAAATAATTGTAAACATCCTCTGCCTTAGCTGATTTTCCATAATTGTTTACACCAAAAATATGGATAATGTTGTTGACATAAATTTTATAATAATCTGCTAAACTTGCCTCTATCACTATATTTTGTAAATTTCCTAAAACTTGAGTTTTATAATCTTCTGTTTGTTGAGAAAATAATTTAACTGAGGGCATGGAAATTATATTAATAAAAATATTTTTAGTTGCCAAGATGTTTGCTACCTCTAAAGCTAGGGATACTTCTGAACCGCTTGCAATTAAATTATAACTTGCTTCATCGGATAATTGAATTATGTAACCTCCTAAGGAAACTTTATTTATATCATCTCTGTAATCTTGCCTAATTAAAGGTAAATTTTGGCGAGATAAAATTAAACATGTTGGAGATTTTTTGATTGATAGAGCATATTGATATGCCTCTGTTACTTCTATGCTATCACATGGTCTTATTACATTTAAATTAGGTATAGAGCATAGATTACTTAAGTGTTCTACTGGTTGGTGGGTTGGTCCGTCTTCTCCTACTGCAATAGAATCATGGGTAAAAATATAAATAATCTGCTGTTCCATAAAAGCGGATAATCTTAATGCTGGCTTTAAATAATCTGAAAAAACTAGGAATGTTCCACCATAGGGAATAAATGCACCATAAAGGGCGATTCCATTCATAATTCCTGCCATTGCATGTTCTCTGATTCCATATTTAATATAATTACCACTAAAATCGTTGGCAATGAGATTTTTAGAATGGGAGGTAAAAGTATTAACTGATTTTCCTAAATCTGCTGATCCTCCTAAAATAAATTTAGCATCTTTCATAAGAATTTCTAAAAAATCTTGGGATGAAACTCTGGTTGATTTTGGAGATTTATTTGAGAGTGTTTGTTTAAGATAATTTTTAAGATTATAGTCAAATGATTGTTCTTCTTTATTTCTGTTGAATAAATTTATAAGATAATTTTTTTCTTCTATGTGGGAATTATATTTTTTATACCATTCATCATAATGAGATATTTTATTTAAAACTGATTCTCTTATATCTATGTAAACACTATCTGGAATTTCAAAATCGTTATGGGTCCAATTTAAATTTATTTTTAATCCTGCTATTTCATCTTTACCAAGTGGAGATCCGTGTGCTTTTTCTGTATTTTGTTTAGTGGGAGAACCGTATCCTATTTGGGTTTTAAAGCTAATTAAAACTGGTTTATCTGAATTTTTAGCTTTATGTAAAGCGATTGAAATTTCTTCGTTGTTGTGTCCGTCTACTTCTAATACATTAAAACCTATGGAGTTAAATCTTAAAATTTTATCTTCTGAGATTGATAAATCTGTTGAACCGTCTATAGTTATTGAATTATTATCCCATAATAAGATTAATTTGTTTAAACGAAGATGCCCTGCTAAAGAAAGTGCTTCGTAGCTAATTCCTTCCATTAAACAACCATCCCCTACCATACAATAGGTGTAATGATCTATTAGTCCGTTAGTTTCTTGATTGAGTTTTTTTTCACTTATTGCTATACCAACTGCATTTGCTATGCCTTGACCTAATGGACCTGTTGTTGTTTCTATTCCTGATTCGTGTAAAATTTCTGGATGTCCACTTGTAATAGAATCTATTTGTCTAAAAGATTTAATTTGATCTAAGGTAATATTTTTGTAGCCGAATAGGTATAGCAATGAATATAGTAACATTGAACCGTGACCTGCGGATAAAATAAATCTATCTCTGTTTATCCATTTTGGATCATTTGGATTGAAAGATAAAAAATCTTTAAATAATATGGTTGCAATATCTGCAAAACCAAGTGGAAGTCCTGGATGACCTGAATTTGCTTTTTCTATAGCAAGAGCGGATAAGATTCTTATACTGTTTGATATATTTTTGTATGATTGATGGGATGTCATGGCTAACAACTCCTAATATCTATTTATGATAGATATAATAGATTAATAGTAATATATTGATTTGATTGTTATTTTTTATATGGGGCGAATAAAGAGTTTCGAACTCTTGACCCTCTGAACCACAATCAGATGCTCTACCAGCTGAGCTATATTCGCCGTTTATTAATACAATAATATTATATAAATATTTTTTTGTATAGTATTTAAACAAGAAATTCATTAATTAATGTTAATATTTAATTTTTCTATTTCTGTATCATATTTATTGTTTTTATTAGAATCTAAATCGTCTTTAGTATTGTTTTTTATTGTTTCCTTTTCACCTATTTTTTCGAACCAAGATTTCGAATCTAAAGAATTTGTTTTGTTTAAAAAATAAGCATTAGGACTTAATTCTCCATCATATTTTTTAGATAAGATGAAAATTTCACCAAACTGCACTCCTTCTATAGGAACAATTTGAATATAATACTTATTTGGATTTAATGTGGTGATATAATTTTTTAAGTTGAATACAAAATTCTTTAAAGCTAATTTTTCCTCTACACTAAAATCTAAACTTGTTCCACTATCATAAATATAAAGTGTGATAATAGTTTTATCATTATTGAATGTATTTATATAATTTGTATAAACTGAGATAGTATCTTTTATAGAATCTGATATTTTTGGATTAATTGGATATTTACGAAATTTACTTTGATATCTATCTGGGGTTATATCTTTTTTTTCTTCTAATGTTTGTGTAACATAGTTGATTAAAGGCATTTTTACAATAACAGTGGTAACATAGCCGTATTTTTCTATTCTATTTATTGTAAAATTATCATTAAAATTAGTAGGCATTTTTAAACCACCTCTTTTAGTTTTTTTATTTTTATTTACCAAATGATATAGTTCTTTATCTTCTTTTTCTTTCTTTTTTTTGCTATTAGCTACATCATTATAATCTATAGTAGAATTGTTTTTGTTTTTGTTTTTGTTTTTGTTTTTGTTATCTTTATCTTCTGAATCTGATTCTTCTTCAGAATCAGATTGAGATATAACTTTTGATTTATCTCTTGCTAACAAGGGATCCTCTCCCAAATTATCTACATTCAACTGATAATCCTTTAATTCTTTTTTTTTCTTAGAACCACACGAAGCTATATTAAATAATACTATGAAAAGTAAAACTAACTTTAAAAAATTAAATAAAGACAAGACAACACACCTTTTTATTTTGATAAAATATATAAAATATTTTAATTATATTTTATTATACCAATTTTTTTTATTAAATCCATAATTTTTTTAACTAAAATTGTAATACATACTAACAATAAAATTGTAAACAAAATATTTACAATTAAAATATTTGAAAATATAGTTGTAAAATGGAAAATAAAAGCACTAAAATAGGCAACTAAAGTAGTGTATATAAATGTAAATATCATGAATTTAGCGCCTGTTTCTTTTTTTAAAGTAGATAACACTGAAATGCACGGGGAATAAAGACTGATGAATATTAAATAAGTATATAGATTATGTATATTACCAAACTTATTTAATACTTGTGATTTTATTTGGGTATTTATTGCTGTATCATCAAAGCTAAATGGTGTGCTTAAGATTAAATCATTTATAGCTTGTATTGTTTTTAGAATCTCTTTTATAAAAAAATTTGGAATAGTTGTAAAACTATTAGATATACTGTTGCTATTTGTATATAAAGAATCTAATGCACCTATTACCCCCTCTTTTGCAATTAATCCAACAAAAATTGCAACTGTTGACTCGTAATTATTTTTTGCAAATCCTAAAGGTTCAAAAATCCAATTTACTTTTGAGGCTATTAAATAAAGTATAGAATCTCTTATGGATTCATTGTTTGATAACATATTAAAACTAGTGTTTAGATTGCTTAACATGGTTAATAAAAAAGATAATGGAATTATTAATTTACCCGCTTTAAATACAAAATTAAAAAGTTTATGAATGCTAAGTGGAAAAATTAATTTTAACTTTGGTAATCTATATTTTGGTAACTCCATAATTAAAAAATTATCATTTAATCCAGATTTAGAAAAATTATTTAATAAATACGAACTTAAAAATAAAACAATTAAACCTAAAATATAAATAGAAAAAATAATAAGGTTCTGATTGCCAGAAAAAAACATAGATACTAAAACTATATATACTGCTAACCTTGCTGTGCATGAAACAAAATGACTACTTAACATTGTAAGATATCTTTTATTTTTACTTTCTATCATATTACTACTTATGATTGATGGAACTGTGCATCCGAATCCTATTGTAATTGGGATGATTGATTTTCCTGTTAATCCTACAAAATTCATAAACCTATCCATTATAAATGCTACTCTGTTTAGGTATCCTGTTTGCTCTAAAACTGATAATAAAAAGAAAAATAAAAACAATACAGGAATAAAAGTTATAACTAAAATAAGTGAGCCCAAAATACCATCGAAAAAAACTAAAAAAAATAATTTAGACTGTGTAAAATTAGATAAATAAATTTTAAACATATTAAAAATATAATAATCTGATACATTTGTTATTAGGTCTTGAAATATACCTCCTAAGCCTATACTGATTTTAAATAATAAATATATAACAATAAAAAATAGGGGTAAAGAAATGTATTTATTTAAAAAAAATAAATCAATTATGTTGCTAATATCTTTTGTTTTTTGTGGTTGAGTGTTGTTATTTAAGACTTTAAGGGAGATGTTTCTGATTACTCTATTTTTAGATTCTAACATTATGCTAGTGTGATGAATGTAATGATATTTTAAGCATTGAAATAAATTTTCTGTATTTTTAGATTCATCTTGTATTTTTTTTCTGATTTCTTTTGGATATAAGATTTTTAAATCTGGGGTAAAAAATGATTCCTTTTGAATAATTTCTATAATTTGATTAATAAACTTTTTATCTAATAAATCGCCTATGAGGACTTTTGTTCCTAAAATATTTGATAGGGTGTATGTGTCTAGTTTTAATTTTTTTTCACTACTATTAATAATTATTATTGTGGGTATTTTTAAAGATAAAATATCTATGGTTAAACTTAAATTAGCATCAAAGTTATCATAATTTATTACATTAATATAATAATTTGGTTGAAAAGATTGTACATAATTTATGGTTGCTTGCTCTATATTTACTTCTGCTACGGGGTTAAATAAATTGTAACATCCTGGGAGATCGTAGACTATGATTTCTTTATTATTTTTTAAAAATGATTTATCGTAATTTGTTGTTGTTCCTGCCCAGTTACCAACTTTATTTTTTGAGCTGGTTAATTGATTATAGAGTGTTGTTTTTCCAACATTTGGCAATCCTATAATAGCAATGTTTTTCATATTATTTTGTAACCTCTATGAATCCACATTCTTTTTTTCTTAAACAAACTGAAATTGTGTTATTAACTTTTAATTCTATTGTGTCTCCGAAGGGTGACGTTCTAACTAATTCTATTTGACTGCCTGCGCAAATTCCAAAATTTGCTAACCTTTGGCAGTATTGACTGTTACATAGATTATTAACATTTTTTATGCAATATGTTTGACCTTTTTTTATATCCTTGATTTGCATCGTTATCCTTGATTACAAAGTAAAATAATATTTTTTCATTAATAATTAGTATAATATATTAACCTAGTAAAAAAGTCAACTAATATTTATTACTTTTATTTATTACTTTTATTAGCTATTTAAAAATAAAATATATTGACCCTAATAAACAAATTATTGCATATAAGTAATTTAATCTAAAACTTTCTTTAAGATAAAAAATTGCAAAAGGAATAAATACTGCAAAAGTTATTACTTCTTGTATAATTTTTATTTGAAAAATATTAAATACAGTAATACCAATTCTTGTAGCTGGAATTAAAAAAATATACTCTAAAAAAGC
Organism: Alphaproteobacteria bacterium; assembly: GCA_044337895.1. Classification (GTDB taxonomy): domain Bacteria; phylum Pseudomonadota; class Alphaproteobacteria; order WRAU01; family JBIIMR01; genus JBIIMR01. The sequence continues at coordinate 6,112 of JBIIMR010000001.1, read as the reverse complement.
AATTAACCAACTAATTAATATAACAAGTGCTATATTTGTATTTGGTAAAACTTTAAGATGGGAATACCATGCAAAGGTCATAAAAGAATTAGAAATTGTTAATAATAAAATAACAATTATTCTTGATTGAAAAGAATCTAGCATTGTAAAATACCATGAATAAATTTAATAATATTATTTTTTGAAATTCTAGCTTCTTCTTTTTGTTCTTGAATCGTTGCATGTTCTATATTTTGTATAGTAGGGCTAAGTGATAAAATTTTAAAGTTGTAATTGTTATATTGTTGAAAATTTTCTGTGTAATAATTATTGATTTGGGTTAAGACTGCTCCGTTTAGTGCTTCTTCTATTATAATAATATATTTATGATTTTTAAAAGCAAAAGAAATTGCATCTTTATCTAAGGGTTTTACAAATCTTAAATCAATAATAGTGATTTTATTTTGAATTTCCTTGGTTAAGTCTTGTGTGGCGGAGATAACATCGTGTAAAACTTCTCCTATTGATAAAATAGCTATCTCGGTTCCTGTTGTGATAATATTTGATTTCCCTAACTCTAATGGTTTTTTTGAAAGTTGAATATTATTTTTAATGGTTGTTTTAGGAAAACGAATCATTGATGGTTTATTATTAATTGTTAACATTAAAGCAAGCATTTCTTTAAAATCATTCTCATTTGAAGGACACATTACAATCATATTTTCTTGTGAAGAAAATAAAATTAGATCCATTAACCCATGGTGGGTTGCACCGTCTTGCCCTACGAATCCTGCTCTGTCTAAGATAAATCTTACGGGTAAACTTTGTAAAGAAACATCATGGATGATTTGATCGTATGCTCTTTGGATAAATGTTGAATATATGCAGACAAACGGTTTAATATCGTATCTTGCCAATCCTGCTGCAAAAGTAACTGCATGTTGTTCTGCTATACCAACATCAAAAAATCTATTGGGGAATAGGATACTAAATTTTTTTAATCCTGTTCCTTCGGTCATTGCTGCTGTAATTGCAACTACTTTATCATCTTTTTTTGCTAAATCTATAATTGTATCTCCAAATACATCTGTATATGTTTGACTATTCATTGAGTTATTTTGTGGAAGAGGAGAAATACCATGGAACTTATCTATTGCTGTTTCTGCGGGTAGATAACCTTTACCTTTTTCTGTTAAAACATGGAGGATGATTGTTTTTTTAATTTCCTCATTATTTTTAATTATAGAAAGTAAAGAGATTAAGTCTTTTAAATTGTGTCCGTCTATGGGACCTATGTAATAAAATCCTAAAGATTCAAAAAAGATTCCATCTCCTTTGTTTCTTAAAAAACTTTCTGTTTGTTTTAATACATCGTGCATTAAAGGAATTTTAGAAGAAAAATTAGAAATAAAATGTTTAAAATTATGGTAAAAATTAGAAGAATTTATTTTAGAAAAATAAGAATTTAAAGCCCCTACATTTTTAGAAATAGACATTTGATTATCATTTAAAATAACTAACATTTTAGAGTGTAAAGCCCCAATATGATTTAATGCTTCAAATGCTATCCCTGAACTAATTGATGCATCTCCTATTAATGCTATACTATTATGTTTTGAGTTATGATTTGTTAAATTTAGGGCGGTATTAATTCCTAATAAAGCAGAAAGTGAAGTGGAACTATGACCTGCTCCAAACTCATCATAAATACTTTCTTTTATGTTGCTAAAACCTGAAATACCATCTTTTTGTCTTAGGGTTGAAAATAAATCTTTTCTACCTGTTAAAATTTTATGAATGTAGCTTTGATGTCCTACATCAAATATTAATTTATCTGTGGGAAAATTAAAAACTTTATGGAGTGCGACTGTTAATTCTACAACTCCTAGGTTTGATCCTAAATGCCCTCCTGTTTTAGAAATAGATTCTACCAAAAAACTCCTAATTTCTTCGCATAAAATAACTAACTCTGATTGTGTTAGTTTTTTTAAATCTTGGGGATAATTAATGGAAGATAAAAATTTATACATTGTTACTTACTCAATAATGAAATTGCAGAAAAATAGATTGATTCTTGTAAATTAATTAAATCGCTTGATGTAATTGAAGATTCTTGAATATCATATTTAGATTGATTTAATAAATTTGTTAAATAGTTTTTTATATCATTTTTAGATAATATGTTGAGTAAATTTAAGCTTTGGGTGTTTTGTTTGTAATCTTCTATATCATCTAAAATTTGGAACATAATACCTACAGCACTGCCAAAGGAGGTAAAATGTTGATTTGTTTTTGGAGATAAATTGGCAATAAGAGAGGTTATTTGGAAAGTTAGCTCAATAAATTTAGCAGTTTTTAAGGTGTGGATATGTAATATATCTTTTGCAGTTAAGGAATTATATCTTGCTAAATCTTTAGTGTAAAATAAATCTAATTCTTGTCCTCCTATCATACCTTCTATCCCTAAAAATTGAGAAGTTATGTTGATAATTTTTAATTTTATAGATTCTGTAATCTTTAAATTTTCATCACTTAACAGATTAAAAGCTAAAGTTAATAAAGAATCTCCTGTTAAAATTGCGGTTGATTCTGAAAATTCTTTGTGGCAAGAAGGTTTTCCTCTTCTTATATCATCGTTATCTAATGCGGGTAAATCATCATGTATTAATGAATAGGTGTGTAAAAACTCAAGGGCGAGCCCTATGTGATATAAAATATTACTCTCTATTTTAAAAATGCTTCCTGTTAAATATAATAAAAAGGGTCTTAATCTTTTAGCATTGCCTAAAATTGTATAGTTTATTGCAGAAATAAGTGTTTGAGTACCTTGTAAATTATTTTTTAAATAATTTTTTAGATAAAGTTCAAACTCTTGGGAAAATACCTTGCAAACTGGTGAATTTTGATAAAATTGTTGAAAAGATATATTGGACATATTTTTTTCCTAATCTACCTCTTCTTGATTAACTTCTTGTAATTCTAACTTAGCTTTATCTAATAAAGTTTTACATTTTTGGTATAGTTCTTTTGATCTTTTGTATTTTACCATACTATCTGAAAGGTTAACACTTGAATCTGTTAAGAATGATGTTATTTCTTCTAGCTCTTTATATGCTTCTTCGAAGGTCATGTCTTCAATGTTTTTAGTAAATTTATTATCTGTTTTTGTATCCATTTTAATTATCCTAGTGTTTTTTAGGAATATTAATTGATAAATTAAGCTCTTTGAGTTGTTTAGAGGAAACTTCTGATGGAGCATTCATCATTATATCTTCGCCGTTTTGGGTTAATGGAAATGCTATAATTTCACGAATATTTTGGGAATCGGTTAAAAGCATAATCATTCTATCTATCCCTGGTGCGGATCCTCCATGGGGAGGAGCTCCAAAACTGAGGGCGGTAATTAATCCTTTAAAATTAGTATCAACTTGCTCTTTAGTGTAACCTGCGAGTTCAAATGCTTTATACATGATATCTTTTTTATGATTCCTAATTGCTCCGCTGCTTAATTCTATACCATTACAAACAATATCATATTGGTGTGCAACAATTTCTAGTGGATCTTTTGAGGTTAAAGCTTCCACTCCACCTTTTGGCATAGAGAAAGGATTGTGGGAAAAATCTATGGTGCCTGATTCTGTTAATTCATACATTGGAAAATCAACAATAAAACAAAACTCAAATTTATTATTATCTATAAGATTAAGTTCATTTGCAATTTTATCCCTTGCTTTTCCTGCGAATTTAACATCATTTACAGTTTTTCCACATACAAAAAATAAACTATCGCCTACTTTTGTATTTGATATAGTTTGAAGATTTTCAATTTGTTCTTTTGTGAGTTTACTAGCTATTGGCCCTTTTGCTTCATCTTTATCAAAAATAATATAACCTAGCCCGCCTTGACCTTCTTTTTTTGCCCAATCGTTTAGTTTATCAAAAAAACTTCTTGGTAAATCTGCTGTTTTTGGGGATGGAATAGCTCTTACAAAATTTCCTTTGGCAATTAAGTTTGCAAATAAAGTAAAATTACTGTCTTTAAAAATTGAGGTAACATCTGCAATTTCTAATGGATTTCTTAGATCTGGTTTGTCTGAACCGTATTTCAACATGCTATCTTTGTAGGTTATTCTTTTGAATGGTGGTTTTGAAATATTTTTAGTGCTAAATTGTTTGAAAGTGTCATACATTATTGATTCTAAAATAGTAAAAATTTCTTCTTCTGTGGTAAAAGAAAGTTCAAAATCTAGTTGATAAAATTCTCCTGGGGTTCTGTCTGCCCTTGCATCTTCGTCTCTAAAGCATGGTGCTATTTGAAAATATCTGTTAAAGCCTGATATCATTAAAAGTTGTTTAAACTGTTGTGGAGCTTGCGGTAATGCATAAAACTTACCAACATGCTTTCTGCTTGGAACTAAAAAATCCCTTGCTCCTTCTGGTGAAGATGCGGTAAGAATTGGGGTTTGAAATTCTGTAAAATTTAAACTGTGCATTTTATCTCTTAAAAATTTTATCACATTTGAACGAAATAAAATAAGATTTTTTTGTTTTTGTTTTCTTAGATCTAAAAAACGATACCTTAATCTTGTTTCCTCGGAAGCATTATCATCTTCTGCAATTAAAAATGGTAAAACATCTGCATTGCTTTCTATGGTGAGTTTTGTAATAGATACCTCTATTTGACCTGTTGGCATTGAAGGGTTAATTGTGTCTGTTTGTCTTTTTATTACAAGTCCTTCTATAGTTATTACAGATTCTATGCGGAGTTTTTCTATGGATGAAAAAATATCTTTAGCATTAATAGCACTTCCTTCTTTGTTTACAACACATTGGGTAATTCCAAAAGAATCTCTTAAATCAATAAAAATTAAACTACCATGATCTCTTTTACTGTGTATCCAACCTGATAATTTAACTGTTTGATTCTCATTAGATATTTTTAGCTCATTACAAGTATGGGTTCTATATGTATTCATCTTAATTTTTTTCTCCAACTTTTTAATACTTTTTTGTATTTTTGTGTTTTTTGTTAATAATAAATATTAATTATTTTTTTAAATTATAGCAATGTATTTTTGTATTATTGCTGTTGTTTTATATTTGTAACTAACATACAAAGAATAGAATATTGTTTTAATTTATTTTTTAGGTGATTGATTTATAAATTTAATTATACTATATTTTTAATTGTATTGGGGATTGCTTAAAAAATTTTCTAATACAAAAATATTTTTAAAGAAAGGAAAATAAAAAAAATGAATAATAAAAATATATTGTTTTTTGATGCTATTAATGCAATTAACATTAATAATGGAGTGGTTAAATTGATTCTTGGGAATCAACCTTCTAATCAAATGTTAGAAAGTCAAGGTAAAGCTATTAACCCTGAGCCTTCTCAAGTGGTTGCTATGCCTTTAAACTCTTTTATGTATGCTTTAGCTGTTTTTATTAAAGAACCTAAAAATAAGGAAATGATTGAAAAAGTTCAAGAAGCAGCAGGATTAAATAAAACTCAACAATAATTAATATAAAAATACAATTTTAGCTATTTGCAAAATTTTAATGATAATATAATTATTAAAAATAAAGTAGTTAATTGTGTTAGTATAAAATGTTTTAGGTGTGAATTTTCTTTTATGAATTTTTTTTCTGTTATATCTAAATTCCCTGTTATGATAAAATTTTTACTATTAAAATTTTTAAATTTTTTTCAGTACTTTAGGGTTTTATTGATAGATATTAAAATATCTAATAAGATTCTTTTTTTATGGAGATCATCTGTTAGGGAATTAAAAGATAATTATAGACATGTTGGAAAATTCCACCTAGAAATTAATTCAAATTATGGAATTTTTTTAGATAATTGTCATCGTTTTGTTGATATTTATCCTTTGGTGTATGTGATTGAAGATAGTAAAGAATCTTCTGCTGTAACTGAAGTTAGATTAGATGGAACCATGTGTGAGCCTTTGTTTTTAGAAAATAAATTAATAGAAAACATAACGGGTGATTCTAAATATGATTTGCAAATTAAATTTGATTCTGTGTCAATAAATTTTAAATTGGAAGAGTTTGATTTAGAACAGGTTAAGTTGATTATAGAAAAAATATCTCAGTTAATGAAAATTGATGG
>JBIIMR010000094.1:0-4428 GCA_044337895.1 Alphaproteobacteria bacterium | reverse complement strand
ATAGTTGTATTTATTGGGGAGTGGAGTTGTTAGTAAAATTTGATTTGGTTCTTTATAAAGTATAGGATTGTGGGTAAAGATGGTGGGTATGCAATTTGTTAGTTATGTGTGGTTTTCGGTTTGAGTGAGTTAGTTATTTATCTTTTGTGTTTGTTTTGTATGAAATGGGGGTTCTATTATTAACATTAAGCGATGATATAACTGATGATAGCTTAAACTGGATTCATTTGTTTTTATGGTGTAATGGATGTAATGATGAAAATAATATCAGGTTTAATCTCTTTAACTATGTTTTTATAAATATCTTTGTTGTATGTAGTCCAATTGTTATGTATAAAATAAATATTTCTGAAATTGTGGATTAAAAAATCAGCAAGTCCAAGTTGGGGCAAGTAAGTAAAAGAAGATCCAAATATTAGTAGGGTTCCTGTTTTGATATTTGAGTTAGTTATTAAAAAAGAATTCTTACAATCATAGTTATTATTTATTCCATTATCATCTATACAGTTAAATTTTACTCTTTGAGATATAGTTCCTTCTTTATATAAAATATTGACTTCTTTATGTAAAAATTGACTTTTTTTTATGCATAAATCATGTAAATTTTGAACATATACATACAACATATCACAGAACTGATTAACAAGAGCTTTTTTTGTATTGGTAGTTTTATGAGATGGGATTTTAAAATTAGTATGTAGTTTATTGTTCATAAAAGCTATTATTTTTTTGTATGATAAGTATCCTCCATAAGAGTTCCAGTGGGGATCTGCTTTATAATAAATTAAATCGTTGGGATTTTGTTTTACATAATTTTGTAAATATTCAGTTAGATTTAAATGATAGACACCATTTATTGAGGTAATACTTTTATTGTTTATCATTAGCTTTATATTAGAATATTTAGGAACTTGAGTTGGATAAATCAATTGTTTTGCAGGATAATTTATATAAATAATTGGGATATTTTGTGGGTAAGCTTTTCTCATTTTAGATAAATGGTCGTCAGTTGATGGAGTATTATAATTAGAGTAGTTTGTGTAATGATAATAATTATCTTTAACAAATCTTACTCCATTAGTATTAAGTTTAAAAATGTATGTCATATAGGTTTTTATTTGAATAAAAAATTTTCTGAAACCGAAAATTGAATTGAAATAGTTATTAAAAACTATGGAAGTGTTTTTTGCTGTTAATTCTTTAAAATTAACTTTAGTAGTTAAAGGTTCAACGAACCAATAACCCTCCATTGGTGTTTGTATAAATCCAATAATTGGAATTATAGTTATGAAACTTAAGAAAAAAATTATTAAAAAATAATTTTTAAGATATAGATATGAGGATTTTAGTATATTAATTTTAAACATTTAATTAGAACCTAAAATAAAGAAATGGGTTGAATGTGCTACCTGCTAAAAATGCAATGGAAAGAATTAATAAAATTATATAATAAATGTTTTTTAAAAATGAGATATATTTATTGTTACTTGAAAGGAAAAATTTATTAAAAATAGGGGTGCAACCAAATATAGATATTATAAATATTAATATAAAGTATATATTTTGTGTCCAATACAGGTGAATTGAATTTTTATTGGAGGAGTAAAATAATGATTTTATGAGAACTAAAAAATGTGTGATATCTTTTGACATAAAAATTGCCCGACCTAGTATTATTACAATTAAAGCATAAAATGTTTGTAGTATTGAGTGGATTTTATTTAACAATTTACTTAAAAATAGCCTTTCTAAAACTATAAAAAAACCAAAGTATAATCCCCAAATAATAAAAATATAGTTTGCACCATGCCATAGTCCACACAAAATAAAAACTATTGATAAATTAAGATAAGTTCTAAAGTTACCTTTTCTGCTGCCCCCCAATGGAATATAAACATAATGTTTGAAAAATTCACCAAGTGAAATGTGCCATCTTCTCCAAAAATCTGAAATACTTGTTGCAATATAAGGGTAGTTAAAATTTTCTTTTATATGAAAACCAAATATTCTACCTAATCCAATTGCCATATTAGAATATCCAGAAAAATCAAAATAAAATTGAATAGTATGAGAAAGTATTGCAAGTATTACTAATGCGGGTGTTAAATCATTTGAATAATCATTAAGAATAGTTGTATTGATTGACCCAAGGGTGTTTGCAATTATAACTTTTTTTGCTAAGCCTATAATAAAAGTTTCTATACCAGAAGAAAAATTTGCTCGGCTGATGCTTCTATTTGTTATTTGATGTGATATATCCTTGTATCTAATTATTGGACCTGCTATAAGCTGTGGAAAAAAACATAAATAAAGAGCAAAATTAATTGGATTTTTAGTAGGTTGGATTTCTTTTTTATAGATATCTACCAAATAACCTATAACCTGAAAAGTAAAAAATGAAATACCAAGTGGTAAGGTAACATTAGGAGCTGTAAGGTGGATATTAAATATAAGGGATATATTGGTAATAATAAAAATAATATATTTAAAATAAATTAAAACAGATAAATTAATTAAAAGAGATATAAAAAGAATTAATTGAGGGGATAAAATGAGTTTTTTTATTAAAGAAAGATGAATTAATCTACCTAAAAAATAATTTAAAAGGATAGAACATAAAATTACTAATACGAATGTTATTTCTCCCCAAGCATAAAAAATTAATGAAAAAATAAGTAATAAAATGTTAGCGATTTTAATGTTTTTATGACAAATTATCCAAGAAATAATTGTTAAAGGTAAAAAATAAAATAAAAATGTAATAGATGAAAATAGCATGGTTTTTCTTTTTTAGTGTTTAAATTAATTAATATTTTTTATTGTAAATAATAATATAATCATTGTCAATAGTTTATAGTTGGTATTTATGTTATGTGGTTTTTTAGGAGAAAAGTTTATATAAAATAGGGGGATAGTAATGTATTGTTTAATATAAGTATTTATGAGTATTTGTGATATTATTTTTTATGCAATTTAAGGGGGGTTGTTTTTTTATCTTGATTTTTGGTAAATTTAGTTAAGATGTAAGATATTTTTAGATATAAATTGGCTTTAAGTGGGGATTGTAACAGTAGGGCACGGAAATTATAAAGGGGGTATGGTTTTTTGAAGTGGAGTTTTTGGGTGAAGTTATGGATGGAGTGAAAGGGGATTCCTGACTTCGCAGGAATGACGGTGTGGATTAAAGGGATTCTGGAGTTTTTGGGTGAAGTTATGGATGGAGTGAAAGGGGATTCCTGCCTCGAGAGTGAATGATGAGGGGAAGATTATGAGATTCCTGCTTTGTGCTGAGAATGACAAAAAGAGTGTGGGAATGCTGAGGTTGGGAGGATGAAGAATGAGGAAAAAGAGGGTAATAAAAATATTTTTTATGCTAGAATTATTTGAAAATAAATGATATTTTTTTATTATAATTAAATAATGTAATTTTAAGTTGTATTTTTTTGTGCCTCTTGGAATTATATTTTTCTGTAGAGAAAAATTTTAGGGGGAGATTGTGAAAGATTTTGATAAATTTAATCAGTTTTGTAAATATTTTTATGTTAAAGAAAAAGAAAGTGATAAGGAACCAAGTATAAGAAAGTTGTATGCTTTTGGGTTAATTAAATTATTATATGATAGATATAAAAATAGTTACATATTAGGTATTTTAGATTGTATAAAAAAAAATGATTTTAATAATGATAATTTTTTTGTAGACGAAGACAAAAAAGAAATAATATTTTTAAAATTTAAAATTGAGAAAGAAGAATCTTTATTAGATATAGATAAAGAGATAAAAGATTTTTATGAATTGGATAAAAAAATTGATAATTATGAATTTAAAAAATTTATAAAAAGCGGATATAAAGTTAAAAAAATTTTTTGTGTTGATTGGAATTACAAAGATAAAGATAAATATGAAGATTCATACGAAGAGAAAAAATTTTATGATATTAGTGATTTGAGTGCTGAAATTGCTAACAGTAAAGCAAAAGTAGGATTAAGTAAATTTATTGAAGGTATTAGATTACTTAGTAGTATGGTTGAGTTTTTGTTTAAAACAAATATCTACGATTATATTATAGAAGATAATAATTTGAAGATTAATGGATTATATGATTTTTTTGGGAAATTAGATTCTAAAGGTAAAAATGATTTTATTAAAGATTTTATAAATCAAGAATATTATTTATTTGAAAATGATTATAAGTATACTGAAAAAGAGAAATATATTAAATTTATACTCTATTATTTTGATTTGATAGAGATGATAGAACCATTTATTATTAAAGAGCAGGAAAAAGAAAATAAAAATTATAATAAAAAAAGTATGAAATCATATAAAATTACAATGGATAAATGTAATGAAGGCGAGATAATATTAGAAAATATTGATTTTAGCAAAATAAATTTAGAATTTATTTATACTGAAGATATTTTAGGCAG
>JBIIMR010000093.1:0-4445 GCA_044337895.1 Alphaproteobacteria bacterium | reverse complement strand
TTATAGTTTTTGCTATAGTATCTTTTATAAATTTTATAAATTTTTTCTCTAACTCTAAACTATTTTGCATTAAGTAGGTATTAATAATTATTGTATTTAAGATTACTTTAAATTTTGTTTGCTTATAGGAATTATCTATATTTACTTCTATACTATATTTTTCACCCAGTATATAAACAAATTTCATTTCAGCAAAATTAACATATTTTTTTGTATTAAGTTGTTTATCTACAAATTCAATATTATTTTTTACTATCAAAACAGCTTCATCAAAATTACAACTAAGAGGGCAACTAACAAGGATTAAATTTGTTTTTGATTCAACTTTTAAAATAATTCTTTTAATATTGGCTTTTTTTTGAATTTTAAGGAAATAACTTTTAGAATCTAAACATAATGTAACATATTTAATTCTATTTTTTATTAGTTTTTTAAATATTCTCATCATCTATAATATAATCTTCAACATCTTCATCTTTTTTTAAAAAAGAAGGGTGAACCACAAATTCTTTTACTGAGTTTTTAGTTTTAATAGTGGATTCTTTATCCCCTGTAATTAAAGGGTGCCAATTTGGTAAATCTTTTTTTTCATAAATTAACCTATAACTACAAGTTTTAGGTATCCATTTTAAAGTTTTAACCATCAAAGGAGTAATTTTAATACAATCAGGCATATTTTTAAATCTAGTTAAATAAAGATTACATTTACAAGTATCAATATTAAGCAACCTACAACAAACAGCAGAAGTATATACTTCTTCAGTATCCTCATCCACTAATTTTTCTAAGCAACATTTACCACAACCATCACACAAAGATTCCCATTCAGAATCGCTAAAATCATCAATTTCCCTATTTAACCAAAATTTATTTACCATTATTTTTTATAAGTCCAAGTAGTTTTTTGCCCCCTAACATCTTGCAATAATATTCCATTTGCAAGTAAATCATCCCTAATTTTATCTGCTTTTGCAAAATCCCTAGCAAGTTTAGCTTGAAATCTTTCTTCAATTAATTTTTCTATTTTATCATTATCCATCATTTTAACATCTCCTTTTTTAGTGTTGTTATTGTTTTGATATTCATTATAATTTTTTTGCATTAATCCAATAAAATTCATACTAGAAAAAATAACTGTTTTAAGATAATTCTTTTTTTCTAAATCAACTTCTTTTTTTAAATTTGCTAATAATTCTTGTAATCTTTTTATTGCAAGAACTGTATTCATATTGTTTTTTAAATGATCTAAAAAAATGTTATCTATTTTATTATCATCAAAATCAATTTTATCTATTTTCATTATTTCATAAAATTTATCTAAAATATTTTTAGCTAATAAAATGGTATCACTATTAAAATTTAAAGGATGCGAGTAATTAGTTAACAAAATTGCCAAACGAAATATTTCTAAATCCATTTCAAATTCATCAATTAACATTACATTTCCTAAACTTTTAGACATCTTAACATCATTAAAGTTTAAAAATCCATTATGAACAAAGTAATTAGCAAGAGTATCGGTTTTAAAACAACAACAAGATTGAGCTATTTCATTTTCATGATGAGGAAACATCAAATCAAGCCCACCACCGTGTATATCAAATGTTGCACCAAGTAATTTATAAGCCATAGCAGAGCACTCAATGTGCCAACCAGGTCTACCATATGGAAGTTCATCAACATTATAACCTACTTCGTCAATATTAGCAGGCTTCCATAATACAAAGTCATTTTTATCTATTTTATTTTCACTAACTAAAACCCTGATACCATCAATATTTTCATCTAATTTTTTATTACTTAAATTACCATATTTAGCATATTTTTTTACATTAAAATAAACATGCTTATTTTTTATATATGCAAAATCATTAGCAATTAAATTTTTGATAATATCACCCATTTCTTCAATATAATCAGTAGCTTTTGGTTCAATTGTGGGGTTTAAAAGATTTAATTTATTCGCATCTTTTTTAAATTGTATAATATTTTTTTCAGCAACCTCTAAAACAGATAGTTTTAATTCTTGTGATTTTGCAATAATTTTATCATCAATATCTGTTATATTTCTCACATAGGTTACTGATTTTTCTCCATATATTTTTCTTAGAATTCTAAACAAAACATCAAAAACAATCAAAGATCTACCATTTCCTATATGAATTTTATCATAAACAGTAGGACCACAAACATACATCCTAACATTACTAGCATCAATAGGTTGAAAATTTTCTATTTTTTTGGTTAATGTATTAAAAATTTTTAACAATTATTGTTTAATCCTCTACTACTGCTTTAAGCCTAGTTAGAACAATATTTTTATCAATCAAAAGTAACAAATCCTTCATCTCAGGACCTTTTTCCATATTAGTAATTGCAACTCGCATAGTAATAAATAAATCTTTTCCTTTAATATTTGTATCATTTTTAATTTTTTCCATCCAAGTATTCCAAGTTTTTTCATTAAAATCCTCAATAGGAAAGTTTTTAATAGCAGATTTTATTATAGCATTATTTAGATTTTTTGTTTGTATTTCTTTATAACAAATTTCAATCCATTGATTAATTTCCACTAATTCATCTAAATTATATTTTATTTTTTCAAAAAAATGCTCAGATACATCAAAAGAAGAAACTTCTTTTAACAATTTTTGAACTTCAATAAAGTTTATATTTTGAAACAAGTGCCTATTAATTTGTTTTAATTTTCCCATATCAAATTTTGCAGTTGCTTTATTATATTTTGTGATATCAAAAATTTTTATAATTTCACCCATATTTTCATAAACTTTATTAACCTCAGATAACCCTTGAGAAAATAAATAATTTATTATTGCCATAGGATGATAACCATTTTTCTTTAAATCAAAAATAGATAAAGAACCATCTCTTTTAGAAAAAAAACTTCCATCCATTGCACTAATAAGAGGTAGGTGAGCAAACATTGGAATTTTAACATTAAAATATTTAAACATTTGAATTTGGATAGCAGTATTTACAAGATGATCTTCACCCCTTACAATATGTGTAATATTTTTTTCTATATCATCAATTACAGATGTAAGTATATACAAAAAAGTCCCATCTTCCCTAATAATAACAGGATCGCTAATATTTTCCCCTTTAAATGATATATTTCCTTTTATCATATCATTAAATTCAATTAAAGAGTTTTCTATTTTAAATCTATAATGCGGTTTTTTACCTTCACTTTTTAATTTTAATTTTTCTTCACTTGTTAATCTTAATGAACTTCTATCATATATAGGAGGTCTTCCCTTAGATAGTTGTAACTTTTTCTTATATTCAAGCTCCAAAGGTGTTTCAAAGCATTCATAAACAGAACCATCTTCAACCATTTTTTTTATAATATTGTTATAAATATCTACTTTTTTAGATTGATTAAATACTTCTTCGTGTTTAATATCTAACCATTCTAAATTTTCAATTAATCCATCAATATATTCTTGTTTACACCTGTTTTGATCCGTATCATCAATTCTTAAAATAAACTTACCATTTAAAGATTTTGCAAGTAAATAATTAATGATAGCAATTCTTGTATTTCCTATATGAATATACCCAGTTGGACTCGGTGCAAATCTAACAATGCAATTTCTATTTTCCATATTTTTATATCTCCATTTTGCCTACTTAAATTACAATGATTTCTAAAGCAATGCTTATAATAATGATTTATAGTTATGATTATAAGGAATAACAAAGTTTTCTTTAAAGTGAGAATAAGATATTTTAATTCCTAGAACACCTTGCTTTCTTTTATATTCTGCATTAAATATTAAATTTATTACCTTCTTTACATCTTCTATATTATATATTTTATAAAGTTCTTGTATAGATAATTTTTTATCTAAAAAATCCTCCAAAATATTATCAAGTATTTCATATTTAATTAAAGAATCTTCATCAAATTGATTTTCCCTTAATTCTGCACTGGGTTTTCTTTCAAGACATTCTTTTGGTATAATATCAAGTAGGTTGTTTGTTACACCATCAATTATATTTGTATTTCTATATTTTGCAATTTGATAGACTTGTTTTTTATATAAATCTTGAATAAAAGATATTGCCCCACAAGAATCACCATATAAGGTAGAATATCCCACCGCCACTTCAGTTTTATTTCCATTATTTACAACAACAAAACCTAAAAATTCATTACTCATATTCATTAATAAATTTCCCCTAATTCTAGCTTGGGAGTTTTCTAAACTTAATTTAGTAGGGATTTTAGCATCTAAAAATTCTTTATTATAAAGATTCGCCAAGTTATCTATATTTATTTCTTTTAGTTGTATTTTTAAATGAGAACTAATATTTTTTGCAATTTTTTTACTCAAAGAACTTGTGTATAAAGAGGGCATACTTACAAGCATTACATTTTCAGCAGATATAGCATCAACTGCCATTACACTACTTAAAGC
>JBIIMR010000092.1:0-4507 GCA_044337895.1 Alphaproteobacteria bacterium | reverse complement strand
TGTTGGATTTATTCCAAAAGACAACCTTGTAGGTAAAGCACAAATTATATTTTTTTCAATCAATGGATCTTTCTTAGAGTTTTGGAAGTGGTTCACAGAAATAAGATTTGAAAGAATATTTAAACCTATAAGATAATAGAATCATTTTTATTTTTTAATTATTTTTAAAATTCCAATAAAAATAACAGAAATAGTAACAGCTAATATTTTTTCTAAATGGTTATAAAAATCATTAAAATTTATGAAGTTTTTGATCAAAAAATCCTCAAACATCATACTAGCACCAGTATAACTAATCAAAAAAGCACCTACATAATTTATAAAAGGATACTTATCCAATATATTTATTAATAATTTACTTCCAAATATTACTAAAAATATACTTATACATATTCCAATTACTACCAGCAAAAAATCGCCATGAGCTACACCAGCAACCGCCATCACATTGTCTATACTCATAACAACATCCGCAACGATAATAGTTATTACAGCATCTAAAAAGCTATTTTTTGAATCAATAGATTTATTTTCTTTTTTCATCAATAATTTATATGTTACATAAAATAATAAAGCACCACCAACTAACATTAACCCTTTGATACTTAACAACAAAATTGCAATACTTGTTAATGATAATCTTATTATTATTGCTCCAAAAGTTCCCAGAATAATTACTTTATTTCTCATACTAGAATCAATTTTACTTGCAGCCATAGCAATCACAATAGCATTATCCCCTGCAAGAATCAAATCAATCATAATGATTTGCATTAAATGATACAAGTTTAAATTGCATAAATTATCCAAAAAAATATCTATCAAAATTATCAACTCCTAAATTTTTTAACTCATTATATACTTATAATTTTATATTAAAACATATTTTTAATATAAAAAAAATATAAAATTTTTATTTTTTACTATACAAAATTTTTAAAATATATATAATAAGTAAAAAAATAATCAAAAAAATAAAAAACAGATAACAACAATTTTACAAACTGATAATAAATTAAGGGAACAATGGACGACAACCAAAAATTACAACAAGATTTAGGATATTTCTTTAAAAATCCTAAATATTTAGAAGAAGCATTAACACACAGTAGCTATTTAAAAAACAAACACTTAGATATTAAATCCAACGAAAGATTAGAATTTTTTGGAGATAGGGTTTTAGGTATTGTTTTAACTGAATATCTATTTTTAAACTACGATTATAAAGAGGGCATATTAGCAGAATATATAGCATATCTTACATCTAGGGATGTTCTACATTTAATAGCTATTAATTTAAAATTAGAAAATAACATTAAGTTTATAGGTATAGAAAATATAGACAAACAAAAAAATATTCTAGCAGACTGTTTTGAGGCAATAATTGCTAGCATCTATTTAGATGGAGGATTAGAATCTGCTAAAAATTTTATTTTAAGCATATGGGTTCCCTACATTAGCAATTATGCGGAGCAAAGTAATAAAAAGTTTAATCCCAAGTCTTATATTCAAGAATGGTTACAAAGACAAAAAAAATCTTTACCAGTGTATAAGGAACTAGAAAAACAAGGAAAAGATCACAGTCCTATATTTATTATTTCATTAGAAGTAGAGGGGTTTGAACCAATTTTAGCAGATGGAAAAAGCAAAAAATCCGCAGAAAAACTAGCAGCAGAAAAATTTATTGAAAATCATATACAAAATGAAGATTAAGAGGTATAATAACCAATTATACAATAAACTCTAATCAGGAGATACTATTTTTGCAAATAACAACAAATAACAGCAATCAAAATAATAAAAAATTTGGATTTGTTTCACTAATAGGGGAAACAAACAGTGGAAAATCTACATTAGTTAATCAATTAGTGGGTAAAAAAGTAAGTCAAATTTCACATAAAGTGCAGTTTACAAGGGGTAAAATTCTAGGAATTTACACTAAAGAAAACTATCAAATTGCATTTGTAGATACCCCAGGAATTTTTACTCCTAAAAAATTATTAGATAAAAGTATGGTTAAACTTGCCTATAGAGAAATAAATGATAGTGATTCTATTTTATTTGTGTTAGATTCGCAAAAAGGAATTACCAATTTTACCGAATCACTTATTGAAAAATTTAAAAATCTGAATAAAGATATTTATTTAGTGTTAAACAAAGTAGATTTGGTAGATAAATCTATATTGCTAAAAATTAGTAATGATTTAAATTCTTTATACAATTTTAAGTTTACTTTTATGATATCCGCACTTACAGGTAAAGGTGTAAATGATATTCTTAAAAAGGTTAAAGATTCTTTATTAAATAGTAATTGGTTTTATGATGCAGATTCTTTTACAGATACCCCAATCTCTAAATTAGCAGAAGAAATTACAAGGGAAAAAATTTATGAATATTCCCATCAAGAAATTCCATATCTAACAAATGTAGTAACTGAAAAATTTAATAAAGAGGGCAACCATACCATTATTCATCAAGTTATTATAGTGTCAAAAGATAGCCACAGAGTGATTCTATTGGGTCAAAAAGGTAATAAAATTAAAACAATTTCCATGGCAAGCAGAAAAGAAATAGAATATATTCTTAATGAAAAAATATCACTATTTTTATTTATTAAAACAGATCCAAATTGGCAATCCAAAAAAGAATACTATGATAACATGGGACTAGACTTTAATTCTTAATGTAAAGTATTCTCCTATAAAATATCCTATAAATCTTCACCCTTATAGTTTATAATAGCAAACGAATTCCAAATAGGGCAAATTAAAAAACCAATTACAATCAATAATAAAAATATATTAATCACTAAAGAAAGATATTTTTTCATTAAAATAAAATTAATTAAAGCACCAAATATAGGAAAAAAAATCAACAAAACCATCATAAGTTTTTGTTTACTTTTTATAAGCTCAATTTTTTTTTTTAATTTTTCTAATTCATAGAATGATTCACATCCACACACATTTTGAATTATTTCATTTTTTTCCATATTTATTTTCCAGTATTTATTGTCTCTTCTGTTGCTTTGATTTGTACAATATATATTTTATTTTCCATAATTCTTACTTCTATATTTTGGTTAATAGTTTTTTCTATTATTTTTTCATTATAAAGTTTTGCTTTCCATTCAATCACAATTTGGATATTATATTGATTATCTTTTGTTTTTTCAACTTTTAAATCCTTAACCATATGCGAATTATACTGAATATTATTTTCAACATTCCTATACCAAGACTTAAATTCTTCTATAGATTTAATTTTTTCACCTAAAAAATCATAATTAATATTATTAGGATCAATATAATCAATAAATAAATTTACATTTTTTTGATGGTCAAACATTGCAAACCAGTTAAATATAGCAGAATAAACATCATTCACACTAGGGATTGTTTTTGCAAGTACATCATATTTTTTTACTTCCTTATTTTCTTTTGCCATAATTTTCATATTACCATTAAATATAGAATATATTAAAATACCTATTATAATTAAAGTAACCTTTTTCATTTTAATTCTCCTCCGTAATGTTTATTTAATGCTACCGTTAAATTTTTTCTACTATATAAAAATTTATTTAAATTCTCTTTTATAAATTTCATAATAAAGAACTCTAAAATTTTATTTAGTAACAAAATATCATTTTCTATTATATCATTTGTAAGATAGTATTTATTTTTCAAAGAATCAGGCATTAAAAATAACTTATCTTTATAGGAACTGCCATGCCTAAAGCATGCACTTTTACCAGTTTTAGGAGATATAAAAGCTAAATCATTTTTCTTGTTACAAAAAAAACAGCTATCCAAACTTAAAGCAAAACCAATTTCTTGTAATAGAATCATTTCCCATTTTAAATAATTACTAATACTGATATTTTCAAAAAAAGATATTGTAGTATAGAACAAACTATTATGATTTTCCCTTTCAAGTATCAAATTATTAATTAGTTCCAGACAAGAGTAAACCATCAATATTTTCAACTTATCGTGTAAAAAATTATTGATATAACTTTTTTTAATTTCAACTTTAAAATAACCTAAAGTTTCATCCAATTTATTTTTATATATAACATCAAGCAAATTAGAAATCTGACAAATATTAACTTTTTTAGCAGACATAGCTCCGTTAATCATTCCAGTATAAACACCATGATTTTCCATAAATATTTTAGCTATTAATCCACTTTCACCATACTTAAATTTACTTATTAATATTCCTTTATCAATAATTTCCATTTATTTCAACATTCAATGTTAAAACACTTTAAAGTAAGATTCTATTGTTCCTATTCTAATAACCATAGCTGCAAGAATATCAACAAATCCTAAAATATGTAAAGGTTTTCTAGCAGATATAAAAACTTGCCCATTCGCACCAACAGGGATATCAACACCTTTTGGTTCTTCAAACTCAATTATTACAATTCTTCCTAATCCTTTAGAACCCCTTACAACTAAAGTAGATGTATTTTGTCCTTGTAAAGTCATAGGATTACTTT
>JBIIMR010000091.1:0-4576 GCA_044337895.1 Alphaproteobacteria bacterium | reverse complement strand
GGGCAAAATAAAATTAAAGAGAATTTAAAAATATTTATAGAATCTGCTAAAAAAAGAAAAGTTCCTTTGGATCATGTTTTGGTTTATGGTCCTCCTGGGCTTGGTAAAACAACAATATCTCAAATTATTGCAAATGAAATGGGGGTGAATATTAAAATTACTTCTGGTCCTGTTATTACTAAAAGTGGGGACTTGGCCGCTCTATTAACAAATTTAGAAGAAAATGATATTTTATTTATTGATGAAATTCATAGGCTTAGCATAACTGTTGAAGAAATACTTTATTCTGCTATGGAAGATTTTAAGCTTGATATTATGATTGGGGAGGGTCCTGCTGCGAAATCTATAAGAATAGATTTACCTAAATTTACTTTGGTAGGAGCTACAACAAGATTTGGATTGATTTCTAATCCCTTGAGGGATAGATTTTTAATTAATTTACAAATGGAATTTTACAATGAAGATGAGCTTTTAAAAATAGTCTCAAGAACGGCAGATATCTTAAAAATAAAGTATGATAAAGTAGGGTTACTTGAAATCGCAAAAAGATCAAGGGGAACTCCTAGAATAGTGAATAGGTTAATTAAAAGAGTTAGGGATTTTTTGGAAATATCTAATAAAAATGTATTGGATAAAAATATAGCAGAATATTCTTTAGAAAAATTGGGTATTGATAATTGTGGACTTGATTCTATTGATATAAAATATTTAAAAAGTATAGCTAATATGTATGATGGGGGACCTGTTGGAGTTGATACTTTGGTTGCTATATTATCTGAAAGTAAAGATACTATAGAGGATGTTGTGGAACCTTTTTTATTACAAAAAGGATTTATTGCCAAAACACCTAGGGGGAGAATGCTTAATCAAAAAGCTTTTAATCATTTGGGGATTGTAAATAAAAAATATTTATCTTAATTTATAGTAAAAATGTAAAAAATTAAATTTTTTATTAATATTTGTGGTGTATAGTGTGTGTTAAAATGATTATATGAAAATTATAGTTTGGTTAAAGATAAAGGATTGTAAAATATGGGTGTTGGATTTTTAGAAGCTTTTTTGCAAGCGGGATTTTTAGTAAAAATAGTAATTGTAATTTTATTTTTTTCATCAATATATTTGTGGGCCTTTGTGGTAATGAAATATTTGACTTTTGCATCGAGTAAAAAGCAATATGATAAATTTATGCAAATTTTAAAAAATGGTGATTTATCTTTAATATCCTCTATTAAGAATAATATATATAGTGAAATTTTTAAATTTTTAGAAAGCAATAAAGATAAAATTAAAACAGCTAAAGAAGATTTGGAAATAATTAAAGAAAAAACTGTATTATTTTTAGAAGAAAATAATAAAAATTTAGAAAAAGGTATTGCAAATATTGGTATAATTGCAAGTATCTCTCCTTTTGTAGGGTTATTTGGAACTGTTATTGGAATTATAGATGTTTTTTCTTTAATTGCAGAAAATGCATCTGTTTCTTTGATTGCTATTGGTCCTGGAATAGCAGAAGCTCTTTACTCTACTGCACTTGGACTTTTTGTTGCGGTTCCTGCAAGTTTTTTTTATAATAAACTTATTAATAAATTGGAAAACTTAGAATTAGAACAAAAAATTATTATTCAAAAAATTATTTTTTCATTAATGGATGATGAAGCTAAAAATGATGAGTTGGAATAAGTTATAATTAATAGTAAGTGGTATAAATTATGAATTTTAAAATAAATAAAAAAAGAAAAAGGCTTTATGATATTAATGTGACTCCGTTTGTGGATGTTGTTCTTGTGCTTTTGATTATATTTA
Source organism: Alphaproteobacteria bacterium (assembly GCA_044337895.1). Taxonomy (GTDB): domain Bacteria; phylum Pseudomonadota; class Alphaproteobacteria; order WRAU01; family JBIIMR01; genus JBIIMR01. Next base: position 2,773 of record JBIIMR010000091.1, on the reverse strand, counting down.
TGGTTACATCGCCGTTGTTAAATTCTGTGGATGTAAATTTACCTAAAACATCATCGCAATTACTGGAGCTTAAAAATAAACCTTTAATGCTTGCTGTAAATAAAGAAGGTGAAATGTTTGTTGATGAAAAAAAAATTAAAACTTTATTAGAGCTAGAAAAAAATTTACAAAAGTATGACTTTAAAAAAACTCAAATTATTATAAAAGGTGACAGGGAAGTCAACTATGAAAAAGTTGTAGATATTATATCTTTAGTTGCAAAAAATGGGTTTACTAATGTATCTTTGTTAACAGAAAAATAATATGTTAAAATCTTTATTGATATCTTTATTTTTACATACAACAATTGTATTTATGGTTTTTTTAGACTATTTTTTATATGAAAATGTTAAAGTTCAATCGGTTAGTATTAATGTTATCAATTATGATAAGTTAAAAAATACTAAAAAAGAAAATGCTGCCAAAGAAAATGCTGCCAAAGAAAATAAAATAGATAAAAAAATAGATAAAAAAATAGATAAAACACCTATTAAAAAAATTAAAACAGAAGTTAAAGAAAGAAAAACTAAAGATATTACACCAAAAAAAAGAAATGATATAATTGTTTCTAAGGAAATTTCTTTAGATGAAAAAGTAGTAATAGATAAAGAACAATTTAAAAATAAAAATAATAAAGAAGAAATATTAATAAAAAATCAAAATAATGTAGAAAAAATAAATAAAGAAGAAAATGTTGGAGAATTAAAAAACAATAAAGATGATGTTTTTGATAAAATGATAGATAGCATAGAAAAAGATGTTGAAAAAAAACAAGAAAAAGAAGATTTTTTAAAAGATGTAGGGATTGAAGAAAAAGATTTTGATTCTGATGAAAGGTATGAGCTATCTGCTGAGAATGTGGAAATTATGAATAAGCAATTTTCACAATGTTGGTTTGCTACTGTTGGTTTTTTAAGTTCTGAAACTGAATATATTAATTTAAAATTGCACATGAATATTAATGGATCAATAGATAAAATAGAAATAAATGAATCCGATGAAAAAGTTCAAGATGAAAAATTTAAAGTTTTACTTAATCAAGTAACTCGTGCTTTAAAAAATCCTAAATGTAGTATAATAAAACTTCCTAAAAATGAATATTATAAATGGAAAATAATATATATGAAATTTAAGCCACAAAGGAAATTATAAAAAATGATAAAAAAAATTACTTACTTACTTGCTTGGATTGTTTTTTTTACTTTTAAATCTTATGCTTTTTTAAATATTGAAATTGTTAATTTTAATGAGAAGCCTGTGCCAATTGTAGTTGCTAACTTTAGTGGGGCAAAAGAATTTAATAAATATATTGTTTTAATTAATAAAATAATAGAAGAAGATTTAAAAAAATCTGGCATGTTTGCTATTTATAGAGATGAAAATAAAATTCAATATGATTTTAATGGTGGGGAGCTTGATCCTTATGTATTTAATTATAATGGCTTTTCTGCGGTTCTGTTTGGAAATATATTTTTAAATGACTTGGGGCAAACTTCTGTTGAGTTTATATTGTGGGATCTTTATAACATGGTAATTTTGGATTCTTTTGTTTATGTGATATCTGAAAAAAATAGTTATGATGATTTACATTGGATTGCACATGATATATCTAATGAGGTATATTTTAATTTAATTGGTGAAAAGGGTTATTTTAATTCAAAAATAGCATATATTTGTGAGAATAAATTGGTTGTGAATGATTTAGATGGAAGAAATCAGATGTATATTACAGATGGAACTGAAAAAGTTTTATCACCATCTTTTTCTTTTAGTGGAAAGTATTTAGCTTATTTATCATTTAAAGATAAAGGGAAGAGCAATATTTATATGTATGATATTGCAACAAAAAAACATGTAAAATTAGGTAACTTTAAAGGGCTTGCTATGGCTCCTAGATTTGCCCCTGATGATAGTAAAATGCTTTTTAGTCTTTCTGAAAATGGAAGAACTAATATCTATAAATTGGATATGTTAAGTAAAAAAATTTCTAAATTAACATTTAATTCTAATATAAATCTTGCTGGTGGATTTTCTGAAGATGGCAGTAAAATAGTTTTTAACTCGGATAAAAATGGTAAACCAGCTATTTATACAATGGATGCAAATGGTGAGAATATTAATTTGTTATTGGGTGATAAAGATGCATCATACTATACTCCTTCTTGGTCTCCTAAAGGTGATTTAATTGCCTACACAAAAATAGAAAAAGGTAATTTTTATATTGGAGTTATATCAGCTGATGGGCAAGTTCAAAAAATTATATCTAATGATAAATATTCTGAATCTCCTTCTTTTGCAACTAATGGTAGAAACTTAATATATCAATTTGAGTATGATAAAAATAAGAGGGCATTTTATATTATTGACATATTAAGTAAAAATAAGCTATTATTGAAACAGGGTGCTAATTGCATTGATCCTGTTTTTTCTGGAAATGTAGATATTTCTGTAAAAAAAAATAAAGTTGAATATAAAGTTGGGTATGGAGATTGATTATGATGTTTTTGAGGTTATTGTGTTTGATGTGTGTTGCTTTTTTTATATATGCGTGTGGTGATGCAGATAAAAATAAAAAAGAAGATAAACCGTTGGAGAGTTTGGCAAAAGATAAATCTGAAAAAAATGTAAACGAGGATTCTTTAGAAAAAAAATATGCAGATAAATCAAAATCTTCTTATAAAAATAGAAATATAGACTTAGAAAAAAATATTACTTTGGCAGAGTTTGAAAATAG